>NZ_JAULLI010000018.1:0-36756 GCF_030518115.1 Ligilactobacillus sp. 110_WCHN | reverse complement strand
TTCTTATTTAATTAGCTATCAAACTGACAGCCTTTATATAATACCAAATTGAAAACTTGGTGTCAATCACTTTTTTCAAGTGACTTGCCAAATCAACAACAGTTATTACTATACAGGTATCCCCTTTATTCGTCAAGATTTTTTTAAACAAAATTGACTCTTTTTTAAGTTTTTTATACTTATTTGATGTATTCCAAATTAAAAGAGGATCAGCAAATGAAATCAGAAGAAAAAAATACCAAAGTTTTTGACAGCACCATCATTAAATTTATTATCGTTGGGGTTGTTAACACTGTTGTTAGTTGGGTCGCAATGTTTTTATCACTGTGGCTTTTAACTAAGATGGGAGCAAACCATACAATTAGTTATTGGATTCCTTCGGGGGTCAACATTGTCGTTGGAAGTATCGTTAGTTACATTTTGAATAAACACTTTACCTTCCAAAGCAATACAACTGGTGAAGAAGATATTGGTAAGTTTATCATTAATATCTTGATTTGTTATGTCGTTGCATACGGAATCGCCCAGCCAATTGCAAAATTGATTTTCAAACATGCTGGAGTAATGGTTCTTAAAATTATTTCATTACTCTCAGGTTCAATCTTATTTACAATTATCAATTACTTTGGCCAACGTTTCTGGGTATTTAAGGAAGACGAAAAGTAACTTAAGTCCAAATAAAATGGAGTCGAATCAATTTGATTCGGCTCCATTTTTTATTTGATAATCGCCAGCAGCGCATGTTGAAGTGCCGCAAATTTGACTTGAACGGCTGTTAACCATTGACAATGGATCACCTGACCTAGTGTTCCAAGCCATAAAAGACGAAATTCAATCAGGAGTAAACACAAAGTAAATCCTAAAACGAGGTGCTCTCCGATTCCACCCGTTGTGTAATAAACCAATTTAGTTCGTTTTCGTTTCTTTTTATATGGCCATAACCAATGAATTCCTTCCTTCGAGAAAGAATCTTCAATTAAATGCATTAAGTACCCTATCAGCAACCAAAAAGTTACATTTTGACCCGACGCTGATAAATAGTGAAACTGAATAACGGTTCCTAACACAAAGACAATTACTGCTCCTAAAAGCGAATGGGTCCCGCCACGATGACCGAGTGTCTTATTAGTAATTCCGCTGGCAATTTTATTCCGTTTTCCCAAAAATGAACTCGGATGGTCGATGTCTGGAAGAAGACTTCCAATTCCAAGAGCGCACCCATTTAGGAAACTCACTTCACCTGAAGCCGCCATCAACGGGAGGCCAATCGCTAATGTTAGCGTAACGTGTGTACGATATTTCATTTTTCTTCCTCAAAATTATCCTTCATGCCGATATTTCAAATGACTTTGACCTTCATGCGCAATCACGTTGATCTGATCTGGAATTTGAGTATGCAATTCCCTTACATGACTGATAATTCCAATCATCCGATTCTTACCTTCCAACGTTCGCAAAGTCTCCATCGCAGTTGCAAGAGCATCCTCATCAAGCGAGCCAAATCCTTCGTCAATAAATAGCGTATCGATTTCAGTTCCGCCGTTTTGCCGTTGAATTACTTCACCTAATGCCAATGCGAGCGCCAAAGCAGCAATAAAGCTTTCACCACCAGATAATGTATGCACACTTCGGGTCTGCCCAGCTTCATCATCATAGACATCGATTCCTAATCCGGTTTGGCGAGCAGTATTGCGTTCCGCATTTCGCTGCAGGACAAAGGAATACCGACCATCAGTGATTTTTTCTAAAATTTGAGTTGCCACTTCAAGAACTTCTTTAAAATACTCGCGCAAAACAAAACGCTCAAGCCCAAGCTTATTTTCGCTTGTCCCTCCGCTTACGATCTGTGAAAGTTCCGCAACCTCATCAAGATGCCGTTGTTGCTTTTGACAAGCATCCCACAGTTTTGATGCTTGGTGCTTGATTTGCTTCAATGATTGCAACTGGGCATTTTGTTCACCCCATTTAATCTGCATTCCGCGCAATTTATTTTCCAGATCATCAACCTGGGTTTGAAGTTGATCAATCTTTGGCAACTCTTGTTTCCCGATCACTTCATTAATTTTCGCCAACTGGTCAGCATTTGATCGCACTTTTTGCCGGTATTCATCCACTTCCGTTCGTAACGGCGGTAACCGGTGTAAATTGCTGATCAAATTCCGGAGTTGGGGTTCCGTTGCATTTTGTTTTTGTAATTCAGCTTCCAAATCACGTTCAGTTTGCTTTAACTCATGGCTCAATTCATGCAACCGTTCAGTCAGTTGTTTACTTTGAGTTTGAAATACAATTTGCTGCTCTTTAACTTGCTGCATCTCGTTTGCGTTTGCCGTTTGAGCAGTCATAAATTTTTCAATTTGAGTTTGCCACTGCTTCAACTGGTTTTCTAATTCAGCCTTTGTCTTAAATTCAGCAGGAAGCAATTTCTGTTGAGTCTTAACTTGAGCATCCAGTTCTGCTGCTTTTCGTTCAGCTGTTACCTTTAGCTGTTGTATTTTATCAAACTGATTTTGCAACTCCGTTTGCTGCTGCGAAAGGGTCGTATTTTGGGCCGTTAACTGACTTTGGCGCGTCTTAGCTTCATCATATTCCTGTTTTCGGGTTTGAAAATCACGTTCCCGTTTTTGACGCCAATCACTAATTTCACCAAATGATAAGTCCGTTTGATTTTCCTGATTCAGCTTTTGCAGTTCATCATCCAAAGCCTGTTGAGCAACGTGTACCTGTTGCTGAAATTCGCTTTGTTGCTCCTCAAGTTGAGATAGTTTTTGAACAGCTTGGGTATATTTAGCTTGTGCTTGCCGAACATCTGCTTCTTTAATTGCCTGCATTTCAACTGGAACTTCAATTTCAGCCGGGTGCGGGTGCTCCGTTGAACCGCAAATTGGGCAAGCCTTTCCCGGGGTTAACTGCTTGACATAGAAATTGATCTGGTTTTGAGCAAAGTAATTTTGCAGTTCATTTGCTCGATCAGAAAGAACTGCAACTGTCTTTTGTTGACTAGTAACGCTTTGATCCGCGTCCGCCAACTTTTGCGTACTCGTCGTTTTATCATGGTTAAGCTGTTCAAGCCGTTCAAGGTGGTGATCAAGCTGATTAAGCTGTAACTTTCGCTGATTCAAATCATCGTTTAAATTCGTTAAATCACCAATTTGTTGTAACTGGGCTTGGTTGGCTTTCAATTGCCGTTCTTTTTCAGCCAGATTTTCTTTAAGTGAAGCTGTTTTTTGCGTTACCTGTTCTAACTGATGCTGGGCATCCTGCAAACTTTGCTGGGCCGCCTGGACTTCGGTGTACAAATCCAATTTGGGTTTCAACCGTTGCACGTTCGTCGTTAGTTTCTCAATTTCAGGAGCTCGTTTTTCAAGTTCATCATAAACTTTTTGCTGCCGATGCCGTTCTTCCTTTAAGCGGTCCAAATTTTTTTCAGTATCCTTGATTTGGTGATCAACATCCGTAATCGCTGTCCGTTGCTGACTAACTTTCATTATTAAAGCTCGCTGCGATTGGGCCCACTCAAGCAGAGCGATTTCTTGTTCTTTTTGCTTAACTTCTTCATCCTGCTGTTCAAGCATCATTCGTTCTTGTTCCAGCTGGTTGCGTTCATCAAACGCTTTTTTCAACTGCTTAGCATTATCAAGCTGCTTCCGTGATTGTTGCAGTTTCTCGTTGTCGTGATCTAAAATTTTCCTTTGATCCGTTACAAATTGCTGATTACGGGCGATTTTTTCATCAACAACCGCAAACCAGTCCTGATTCGTGCGCACTGCTTTTCGCTCATCATCCGTTAAAATTACGTTTTGCTTTAAAACTTCCAGATTTGCTCGTTGCTGCTCTGCCCGTTTGCTTAGTTCGCGAACTTCAGTTTTGATCTGTTCCGTCCATTTTTCAAAAATTTCAGTCCCAAAAACCTGCCGTAAAACATTTTCCTTATCCGCACTATCAGCAGCCAGAAATTTTCGAAACTGTTGTTGCGGTAGCAAAACGATTTGGGTAAACTGTTTCGCATTTAAATGAAGCAAATCCTCAATAAAACCTTTAATATCTGATGTCTTTGTCAACGTCTCCTCCTCGCCGTTAACACCATCGTACTTCAACATTTGTTTGGCCTGGTGACTTGACGTTCCGCCCTTCGCGTTCACATAATCATACTTTGGCTCGCGGGTGATCGTATATTCTTTTCCTTGATGTTCGAATTTTAATTGAACAACCGTTTTTTCCCGTGCTTGCGCAAAGGATGAACGCATCTGCTGCGGCGTCCGCTCATTACCAGAAGTTTCGCCGAAAAGCGCATAGCAAATTCCATCAAAAATCGTTGTTTTTCCGCTTCCGGTTTTCCCGCTGATCAGAAATAACGGTACGTTTTCAAATTGGGTAAAATCAACCGTTTCATTCCGGTAAGGCCCAAAATTCTGCATTGTTAACTTTAATGGCCGCATTAATTAACGCTCCTTTCAGCTTTTGCTAATTCTTCCTTCGCAAACTTTTTTTGAATTGATGAAAGTTCATCCCCGGTTGCTTCATGATAAAAGGTTTCTAACATTTCAAGCGGGCTCAGTTTTTTTATCTTCCGGCCGCTTTCTTGTGAGATTGCATTCCGGCCATTTTGCCTTTGAAAACTGATGACCCGCGGATAAAACTCACGCAGCCGATTCATCACACTCGGAATAATTTCCTTATCCGTTAACCGAATTGCCACAAACTGGTCATCATCAACTTGACGATAAAATTCAGGACTCGTCAACGTTTCGAAGCTCTCCTGCAAAACCACAATATCATTTTTCGGCGTTAACGGAACCCACTTGGCCATTTCATCCTCTTGGTCCGTATCAACGATCCAAACACCCTTTTCATCCTGCGCTTCACTTACCGAAAACTTGACCGGTGAACCGCTATATTTCATTCGCGGATGATGCAACGCATTTTTACTATGTAAATGTCCCAGCGCAACATAATCGAAATCTTCCATTAAATCAAGGGCAACGGCATCAAGCCCGCCGACTTCGACTTGGGTTTCTGAGTCACAGTGACTGCTTCCAGCAGCGAAAAAGTGCGCCAATAAAACATGCTTCTTATCATTTTCAAACCGTTCTTTCATTTGGCTGAAAATCAACTTCATCGCATCGTTCAAGTTATGGATCTCAACGTCTTTAAAATAGTTGCGCGCAGCCGGAAGTTCAAAATATGGTAATAAGAAAAACTGCGTATCACCAATAACTACTGGTGTAAAAGCATCCTTTAACTTTGTATTCATATAAAAGTCGGTTGCCTTGAACCAGTCGCTTCCTGTATTAAGCCGAACGGCAGAATCATGGTTTCCGTTAATTGCCAACACTGGCAAATGATCCTTCAAATTTAATTGAATCAGCATTTGATCCAACAGGCGGACCGCATCTTCGCTTGGAACTGACCGATCATATAAATCACCTGCAATTACAATGGCATCAACCTTTTCCTGCAACGCGATCTGTTCAATTTGTTCAAACGCATCCCGCTGATCATCAAAAAGGGAAAAATCATGCAATTTCTTTCCAATGTGCCAATCTGCTGTATGTAAAAATTTCATCATTCCACCTCTATTCACGATTCACTCAATCAAACATTTGTTCTCATTTTATCATATTGGATCAATTAAAAGAAAGAAGGTGTGATAAAGTTGAGCACTTTGTCACACCTTCCGCTTGTAAACTAGATTTCTTTTTTGATTTGACGAACCATTTGCAGTTCCTCATTCGTTGGAATCAACATTGTTTTGATTTGTGCATCTTTTGGCGAAATTATTCCTTCCTGATTTGCCTGATTTAATTTTTCATCGACCTCGATGCCAAGCACCCGCAGTTGCTTTAATAATGCCAACCGCAAATCAATTTGGTGTTCGCCGATTCCGCCAGCGAGCACTAACGCGTCAATGCCACCAAGTTCAGCAAAATATGCTCCTACATATTTTACGACCCGGTTAATAAAAATTTCACGAGCCAGACTTGCCTGCCGATCACCTTTTTGCCAAGCGGCTTCAATGTCCCGCATATCAGAACTTGATTCTGAAATTCCCAATAATCCGGATCGATCATTCAACAGCGTCATTACTTCTTCCGCTGTCATCCCTTCTTTTTCCATCAAAAACGGAACGATTGCCGGATCAACATCCCCAGCTCGAGTTCCCATCGTTAAGCCCGTCAACGGGGTAAAGCCCATTGAACTGTCAAATGCTTTGCCATCTTTAATTGCCGCTACCGATGCGCCGCTGCCTAAATGTAATGTAATAATTTTCAATTCATTTAGTGGGCGGTTAAGCAATTCCGCTGTCCGTTCTGCCAAGTAACTGTGACTGATTCCGTGTTCGCCGTACCGTTGAATCTGATACTTTTGAGTCAACTCATACGGTAAACTGTAAATGGCATTTGATTCCGGCATGTCCGTAAAGAAAATACTGTCAAACACTGCGTACTGGTCAACATTAGGCAAAATCTTTTGCATTAATTCAACATACCGGGCTTCATGCGGATTATGCAATGGCGCAAAGTCTTTTAAGTTCTTAATTTCCTGCAAGACTTCCGGCGTGATCAACGTTGCCTTCTTAAATTTCTGGCCGCCAGCAACGACCCGGTGCCCAACAATTTGAATCTCATCTAATGAAGCAATTTTAAATTCCTCGATTTTATTTAAAATCATCCGCACCGCATCTTCATATCCCAAATTAGGTTCTTGAGACTGTTTTTTCTCACCATTAAACTTGGCCGTAACTAATGCTTGCGGCGTATTGATCCGTTCAATTTCACCTTCGCCCGCAACCCTTTCACTTTCAATTCCAAAGACCTTCCATTTAACTGACGAACTGCCAGCATTTAAAAGTAAAACTTTATCCATTGCTTTTTCCTCCGTAATTCTCTGTTACTTTTTGTAAATTATACCAGGATTTTGTTATATTCGATTCGATTTCATTGTAAAATTCATATTAAATTCAGACTTTTTCACAAAAAAATGACCTAATTTAGGTTTTTTACTCAAAATAAGATTCCTATAATATCAAAAATCATTTGAGCTTTATTACAAAAATACAGCATTTTGTAACAATAAGTAATACTCTTGCTACAACGCTGTGATATTTACCGCTTATACTAGACACTGTTAAATCGTTGCGGAACGATTTTGATATGAAAGTTAGTAAGAATATATACAGATAATTTTTATAGGAGTGAATATATTTATGAAGATGAAAAAGGTTTTACTTTCTGCAGCCGCATTAACAGGTACAATTGCTGGTGCTACAGCAGTTGCGAATGCTGACACAGTTACAGTTAAAGCTGGTGACACTGTTTCAGAACTTGCCCAAAAGTACAACACAACCGTTCAAACGATCCAACAACTTAACAACCTTAATAACCCCAACTTAATTTTTGTTGGTCAACAATTAAAGGTTAACAACAATAACAACGGTCAAGCTGTTGCACAACAAAACACAAACAACACTCAAGCTGCTCAACAACAAGCAACTTCACAAAATACACAAGCTCAAGCAACACAACAAAACACACAAGCTCAAACTTCAAACAATAACAACTACAGTTCAAACGTTTCAGGTAACAACGCTGCTGCTAAGGCTTGGATTGCACAACACGAATCAAGCAACAACTACAACGCCCGGAACGGTCAATACATTGGTAAGTATCAATTAAGTGCTAGCTACTTAAACGGTGACTACTCACCAGCTAACCAAGAACGGGTTGCTGACCAATACGTTGCTCAACGTTATGGTTCATGGGTAAACGCTCAACGCTTCTGGGAATCACACGGTTGGTACTAAGATTTAGTTCAACACGAATTTTACAAAGTCGGCTTTTCTAGCCGGCTTTTTTGTTATAAAAACATATAATAAAGAAGAGGTTGTGACTTGAGTCACAACCTCTTTGCTATATCCACATAATCGGGTTCCAAAACAAACGAGCTGTGTGGTGACGCGAAGCTAATTCGTAAACCTCCGAATCTATGCTGCGCGATTCGTTCGCTTTTCTGCTTCCACCATGCTCGTTTTTTAACGTTTTGTCACACCTTCTTATTAATCAACTAATTTTCCAACCAACGGTAACTTAGCTAATACCTTATCTCCATGCGGCGACTTATTTAATAATGCATCCGTTACATCGGTTCCGGCCAGATTTCCGTGGTGTTCGCCACCAGTCCATGCTGGTGAATCAGTAACATCGTAAACTTTTCCATTCACTGCGACATAAGCCAGGTTACCATTTTGACCATTGTACTTTGCTAAATCCGCCCGTTTAATTTCTTTTTCTGCCATAATTAACACCTCTCAGTTATAACAATACCAAACTTGAATCAAATGAGATATTAATATGCTTGCTCTTAGTAGACCCCGCCTTGGTAAGTCCCACTGACAACATGGCGGAAATCAAACGTTGCTAATTCCGACATTCGAATGATCCGGCTGACACCAATCGCAATCATTAAATTCAACGGTTCATCGGCGTCATCTGGAATAACTAACACGGTTTGCTTGCCCGATGCCCGAAGATAGCCTAATTCATAGGCAACTCCGTCATCAATTTGAGCCGGATTGTACAACATGATTCCTAAATCGGCGCCCATCATTCCTTCAATATCTGAAACATAAGTCCGATTTTGCCATTCAATATCATGAACAAGTTCCGGATGTTCGTTAACATCCATTCCTTTGTATTGATGATCAAGCGGGAAATGTGAAAACTCACGTGAAACGGTCGGGTTCGCTTCAATTGCTTTCAACCCTGCATCTAACTGTTCGCGTTGTTCAGGTGTAAACCAACTGCATGCAATATATGCCTTAACTGGACCAGGTTCAACTGTCATAATTCTTCTCCATTCTTTCTTTCATTGTCATTTACCGAAGTAAATATTTTACAAATAAATAAATGCCACCACAAAAAATGATGATGCCAATCGTCATAATCATTCCACGTGAAAAAGTAGCCGCTCGGTCCCGAACTCCCAACGCATTATAAATCATTAAAAAGCCGACTACGATCAGCAATAAGATTATTAAAATAATTGAAAGTCGCATCTCGTTCACCTACTTATTCTCGTATATTCTTATCTTATCCTAGATTAACCTCGTTTGCCATAAAAAGATAACACAAAAAAGGTAAAGCAAACCAAGCCTCCTAAAATCAAGGAAACTTTGCTTACTTTACCCTTTAATTACTAATCGATTCTAAATTATGATTTTAGTACCAGCCGCATTCTTGCCAGTGCTTTTGAGCATTGACCCATGAGCCGTAACGGCTTGTAACGTATTGGTTAGCAACTTCATCTTGGTGGGCTGGTGAGTAATCGCCGCCTAAGTAGCTTGCGCTTAATTGGTATGCCCCAACATATTGACCATTCCGGGCATTGTAATTTCCGCCTGATTCACGAGCAACGATCCATGCCTTCGCTGCTGCATCACTGCTTGAAAGGTTTGATGATGCTAAAGAATTTGAACTATTATTTGCTGTTGCTTGAGCTGGTTGTGAACTTTGAGCAGCAGGTTGAGAATTTTGATTTTGCTTTGCTTGATTATTTGAAGCTGCAGATTGTTGTGCTGCTTGAGGTTGACTGTTTACTTGATTATTTTGAGCTCCATTAACTTGAAGTTGTTCCCCAACATAAATCAAGTTAACATCAGCTAAATGATTAAGTTGTTGGATCGATGAAACCGTTGTGTTATATTCGATTGCAATTTTTGAAAGAGTATCGCCACTTTTTACCGTCACTGTATCAGCGTTTGCGGCTACGGCACTTACAGTTATCAAGCCGAATGCTGCTGCAATTGTCAATAAAAACTTTTTGATTCTCATAAATAAAATTCACTCCTATAAAAAATTCTGTTTTCATTCTGACACGTTGTTTTCCCTTAACAACACTGCTTAGTATACGGGGTGAATATAACAAGCAAATAGCAAGATAATTACTATTTGCCGCTTTTATGTAATATTTATCTTCAGGATGTAACTTAAAGTAATAAACTCTAACAAAATAAATTTATTTACCAATAAGAATTCCTTTACTCGCGGCGTCCGTCCATTTTCGCTCTTTTATGACAAAATCACCTTCATTAAACAGTAATTCCCGTTAAATTTTCACAAATAATTTTTTCTAACAAAGAAAAAATCAGCAAAACAGTGAAATCCCACCATTTTGCTGGTTCTAAATCGTTGGTTTGTAATTTGAATGTTACATTTCCGCCTTCTTTTGATGATGCTGTTCAAACTGACGGTATACCTTAAAGAGGATTACAAAAATCAGGAGAATTAAGATAACCGCGATGATGATTCGAAGTGTGCTTCCGCGGAAGACTGCATCCCCGCCAAAGGCATACAGTAATGACATCGGCAACGTTCCAATCGCAATACACATAATTAACCGCCCAATTCCCATCTTAAGTTTAACGGCCATATAGCTTGTAAAACTTGACGGAATCATTGGAAGCGCATATCCCAAAATAATTGCCAGTGCCGGATCTTTAAAACGTTTAAATGATGCCATTTGATTTTTGAAACGTTGTGAATGCTTAATGAAATTAAAGTGTGCTAAAAGATAAACGACCAGCAGGTTTCCTAAAACATAGCCGCCAAGATTCATTAAAATCCCTAACCACGGACCATAAAGAACCCCGTTAAAGATGCAGACAACTGCCACCGGTGCTCCTGGAATCGCGGTCAGAATCGCAGTCAAAATAATTAGTAAACATGCATCCTTAATTCCATGATGCCGAAAGGCCTGCTTTAAATACATGCGATCATTTTGCGGATTAAAGAACTGATGAATCTGCGGGTAATAATCCCGCAGTAACAGCCCAATTACTCCGACCGCTAAGATAATTCCCAATGTAACTGTACTATATAGTAAGATTTTTCTTCGTGTTTCCTTTTTCATCGTCCATTCCTTGCTAATCATATTTCACTTTCTATCTTATCATTTAACAATTTGAAAAAACACCGAAACAAAACGTTGACACGGTGTCACCGTTAGAATACAATTAAAGCATAATCGGTGACACGGTGTTACCAAAAGGAGTTGATTATTTTGCCGAAACAAACCTTTTTAAAACTCAATGATGAAAAAAAGAAACGCGTTGAAAATGCGCTTCTAAATGAATTTGCGCATTACCCATTAAATGAGGCCCAAGTTGCCCGAATCATCAAAGACGCTTCAATTTCACGGGGAGCTTTTTATAAATACTTTGATGATTTGACCGATGCGTACCTGTATCTGCTTCATCAAGAACTTAGTCACGTTCACGTCGACATTGAAAATCAGGACTATACTGATCCCCAACTTATAATCCGTCAAATGCGCCGGTTTATTGATGAAGCTCATACTCTTCCAAGCTATTCGTTATTTCAAATGCACTTTAAATATAATGAAAATTTACTGCGGCCATTTATCCCGACAACTGAGATGAAGACCACTATTTGGATGTACTTCATTTTAAGTCACGAAACTTTACGCTCACTCTTTCTTGACCCCGCTAATCAAGAATTTTATTTTAAACGGTTTAAAACTGCAATTGCTCAAATCGGAAAGGAACAGTAATTATGTTTTTAGCACTTAAAGAAATCAAACATGAAAAACTTCGTTACGGCCTGGTAATTTCAATGGTCGTCCTCATTAGTTACTTAATCTTTATTTTGACAAGTTTAGCTCAAGGATTAGGAAGTCAAAACACCGCTGCAATCGATACGTGGAACATTAAACAGGTTGTTTTAAATAAGGATTCTGATATCAATATGCGGCAATCCTTCTTAACGACCCAACAGGTGGACCAGCTTCACCAAGGTAAAAACGATGCCGTCATCGGCCAATCCGCCGTGGTTGCTAAACATTCTGCCCTGCCGCAAATCAGCGCAACCTTTATTGGGATCAAGCCAACTCAATTCATCTACAAGGATATGAAGGTCATTAAAGGCCATAAACCATTAACCGACCGCCAATTAGTTGTTGATTCATCGTTTGAAACCAAAGGATACAAACTTGGTCAGTGGGTCAAATTAAACTCGCTTAATCAAAAATATCAAATCGTTGGATTTGTCAAAAATGCCAAGATCAACATTTCCCCAATTGCATACGGTAGATTATCAGCATGGAAAACCATCAGTAACTTGAATCCCAACTTGGCTGCAAACGCCCTTGTTACTCGAAGCAAACATTACAAAATTACTGATAACAATTTGAAAGCATACTCGGTATCGTCCTTTATTGATAATCTTCCTGGCTACACTGCTCAAAACATGACTTTTGAATTTATGATTGGATTCTTGATGGTCATCTCGCTGATCGTGATTGCGATCTTCCTTTACATTATTACTAATCAAAAACTTCCAAATTATGCGGTGTTAAGAGCCCAAGGTGTTCCAGCCAAAACATTGGTTATCAGTACGATCATGCAATCGTTGATTTTAGTCGTTAGCGGAATTTTAATCGGCGCACTCCTGACATGGATCACCAGTTTGGTTATTCCTGCAGCGGTCCCAATGACATTTAACGTTCCCGTTTTAAGTGCGGTTGCTGCCGGATTAGTCTTAACTTCGATCATTGGTGCAATTTTACCAGTGCGGACAATTATGAAAATCGACCCCGTAAAGGTTATCGGCTAAGAAAGGAGCTTTAATAAGATGACTGCATTAACTTTAAATCACGTTAATAAAACATTTGGAAAGGGAATTGCAAAGGTTGAAGCCCTCAAAGATGTTAATTTTAGTGCTGACCAAGGAGAAATGACCTTAATTCTTGGACCATCAGGATCCGGCAAAAGTACGTTCTTAACGATTGCCGGAAGTCTGCAAACTCCAACTGACGGTGAGGTTTTGATCAACGGCGACGATCTTCGGCATCTTTCTGCCAAGAAACGCGAACAGTTACGCCTTAATCACTTAGGGTTCGTTCTTCAATCATACAACCTTGTCCCATACCTGACAGTTAAGGAACAGTTTAAACTCGTTGATAAGGTTAAAAAGAGCGGTAACCTTTCAGCAAGTCAACTTGATGACCTGCTGAAACTGTTAGGAATCGACCAGCTTGTCAATAAATATCCCGACCAGCTTTCAGGCGGCCAAAATCAACGGGTCGCAATTGTCCGCGCGCTATATCCGAATCCCGAAATTATTTTGGCAGATGAACCAACGGCGGCTTTAGATTCCGCCCATGTTGAAGAAGTTGGCAAGTTATTTGCGCAACTTGCCCATACGCAAAATAAAGCCGTCGTTGTTGTCACCCATGATCTGCGCCTAAAAGACTACGCGGACAAAATCTTCACCATCACGGATGGAGTAATTTCACGAGAAAAATAGCTTTGTCGTTCCCCTTTGATTTTGATAAAATGAATAAGAATTTAATTTTTATCAAAGAGGTGAATCCCGGTGATCAAACAGGAAAAACTTTCAGAATTAACCCAAACCGATTTTAAATGGTTTGACGTTGTCGACATTGATGAAACTGATATTCGCGAGCTTAAAAAATCATTTAAACTTACTCCCGAGATCACTTCATATGTATCTGACCTGAACGAACGGCCGCACTATGACTATGATGAACACACTGATAGCCATCTTCTCGTATACGACGTTCCTCTTTGGCCGACAGCTGAGATCAATCATTTTACGACTCGGCCGATTGTTTTTCTAATTCATGAAAAGACTGTTTTTTCATTTCATACTCACCGAACGAATTATGTTTTTGAGCAATTTGAAGGCAGCGAGATGCACCAACGGCTCCAAAATGTCCATGACATCACCGAATTCGTAATGCTGTTTCTCTTTCATTCGACCCAGTATTTTCAACGGGCATTGACCCAGATCAACACTGATCGCAATCAACTTGACCGGGAATTAAATAACGAAATTGCAAACCGCGATCTTCGCGAACTAGCTCAAATCGAAAAAAGTTTAGTTTACCTTTCAAGCAGTATCAGTACAAACTTGATGATGCTGCAGGATCTAGGGAAAACGCCGTTGGCTCGATTACTGACTCCAGCAGCCTTTGAACGACTTGATGATATTCTGATCGAATCCAAACAGTCCTCCCAGATGGTTAAAATTTCAAGCGAAGTTACCGAAATGCTTTCAAAAACCTCAAATAATATTTTGAATAATAATCTGAACGATACAATGAAGTTTTTAACTGTTTGGTCGTTACTGCTGACGATTCCAACCATCATCACCGGCTTCTTCGGGATGAACGTCAACCTTCCACTGACCAACAATCACTGGGCATGGTTGATTATCATTGTCCTGAATATCGGCTTCATGATCTGGCTTTTTATCTACATGAAGAAACATCATTTTATTTAATAAAATACGAACTATTCCAATTATTGAGTTTTAATCTCACGGAATAGTCCGTATTTTTTTGCTATTCAAAACGGTCTCAATCAGGTATAATTAATTCACCGAAAGGGAAGGAGAAGAATTATGAACACACAAACAACCACTCAACCCCTTGTAAAAGCCGTTAAGCGTGTTGCTTGGGGAACAATTATTTTTTTAGTCGCCCTGAACGTGATTGACTTGCTCATTTCGCTCGGAATTGTAATCATCCAGAGAAATTCAAATTTGATCGAAGGCCTGAAAGCCGTTTCAACAACCAATGGCTGGGCATATATGATTGCCGGCATCATTGGCGTCGGTCTCGTTTTAACTAAAACAAATCAAACTGAGCGCCACCAAATTTTTACTGCCCGCAAAACGGTGATCACCTGGCAAGCAATTATTGGAATTATCCTTATGCTTTTTGTTTTTCAACTCGGAGCAGAGTTTTTTGGAACCATCGTTGAAGCTGGATTGAAGCCTCTTGGTTTTTCAGCCCTTGCCGAGATGCAAAATGCAAGTCAAACTGGGATTCGCTCGGTTAGTATGATGGTTTATAGTGGAATTTGCGCTCCATTATTCGAAGAAATCGTCTTTCGCGGATTCGTTTTCCGCAAACTGCAACCATTTAGTATTAAGTTTGCTTTAATCATCTCATCACTACTCTTTGCATGTGCCCACGGAAACTTGATCCAAAGTCCGTTTGCATTTGCGACCGGAATGCTTCTTGGATTAGTTGCATACCGTTATGGATTAACATGGGCAATCATTACCCATGTTATTAACAACCTTGGATTAAGTATTGGTCTCCAATTACTTTCCCAAAAAATTACGTGGATTTCTTTCTTAACCATTGGCTTAGCCATCATCGGTCTGATGGGACTCATTTTAATCGGCATGCGGCCCTTAATTAATTGGTGGCGGCAAAATCGGATCCAAGATCATTTTTTAACAATTACTTTGCGCCAATTACCGATTTTAATTATTTTAATTTATGGAGTTGCGCTTGCACTAGGTGGAATTCAGCATCGATAAAAAAATGGAACTGCAAAAGTTTGCAGTTCCATTTTTCAATTCTAATACTTTTAGTTTTAATCCCGAGAGTAATTAGGAGCTTCTTTTGTAATTTGAACATCGTGCGGGTGTGACTCCCGTAATCCAGCTCCTGTAATTTGAACAAATTGGGCTTCTTCCCGCAAAGTCTTCAAATCAGGGGCGCCGCAGTAGCCCATGCCGGCCCGTAAACCACCGTCCATTTGATAAAGAACGCTTGAAACAGGGCCTTTATAAGCAACTTGTCCTTCAATTCCTTCTGGAACAAGCTTATTAGCTTCATTTACACCGCTTTGGAAGTAACGGTCAGATGAGCCGTGAGTTGAGTCCATGGCACCTAAACTTCCCATTCCACGGTATGCTTTGTACCGCCGACCTTGATAGAAGACTGTTTCACCAGGAGCTTCTTCCGTTCCGGCAAGCATTGAGCCAAGCATTACGGCATTGCCGCCGGCTGCGATCGCCTTAACAATATCGCCAGAATACTTGATTCCCCCGTCAGCAATAATCGGTTTGCCGTATTCACGGGCAACACTTGCTGCGTCATAAACCGCTGTTAATTGAGGAACCCCAACTCCGGCAACGATCCGGGTCGTACAAATTGAGCCTGGTCCGATACCAACTTTAACAACATCAACTCCGGCATCATACAACGCTTTCGTTGCTTCTGCGGTTGCAACGTTGCCGGCAATCAATGTTGCATGCGGGAAGTGTTCCCGGATTTCTTTGATCTTCCGTAATACGCCGGCTGAATGGCCGTGGGCAGTATCGATTACTAATGCATCCGCGCCGGCTTCAAGTAATGCCGCTGCTCGTTCAAAGGTGTCGCTTGTAACCCCCACAGCAGCAGCAACTAACAACCGGCCCTTATCATCCTTTGCGGCATTTGGAAATTCAACGACTTTTTCCAAATCACGTAACGTGATCAATCCAGATAAGCTGCCTTGGCCATCAACCAATGGAAGTTTTTCGATCTTGTTCTTTTTGAGGATCTTCCGGGCTTCATCAAGGGAGGTTCCTTCCTTCGCTGTAACCAAATCTTCCTTGATCATTACATCGTCCAATTTTTGATCATGGTTCTGAATAAAACGGATATCCCGGTTAGTGATAATTCCGCATAACTTCCGGTCATCCCGGCTGTTAACAACTGGAACACTACTAATGTGGTTTTCATGCATTAACTTTTCAGCTTCTGCCACGGTATTGTCCCGGGTCAAGAAATCTGGATCGTTAATGATTCCATTTTCAGACCGCTTTACCTTCCGGACTTCTTCGGCTTGGCGTTCAATCGCCATGTTTTTGTGAATAACGCCCAAACCGCCTTCACGCGCCATCGCAATTGCCATTTCAGATTCCGTTACCGTGTCCATTCCGGCACTGATGATTGGAATATTCAAGTGCAAGTTATCTGCCAAATCGACGCTTAAATCAACTTCATTCGGCAAAACATGGCTTTCTGCCGGAATCAGCAAAACATCATCAAATGTAAAACCTTTTTTTGAAAACTTTGTATCCCAGTTAGACATAAGTTGTTCCTCCATAAGTTTATTTATTGTTTTATAGATTACACAAAATCCGTATAAATTTCAAGTGATTATTCCAATTAATTGCGAATTACGAATAATTATTCTTCAATGCATTTCAAAAATAGGTTTAAGTTGTAACATTTTAATTTATTCCAAATAAATCGCCCGCAGTTTTTCAAGTTTTGCCGGAGTCAATCCTAAATATTTTCCGAAGTATTCATCCATTGATGAAGCGACGGTTTTACATGTTCGTTCCAATACCTTAAAGTTTTCCGAACTGACAGCTAAATTTGAATTTAATTTATCCGCAAGGGCATTCCGGGCATCATTTGTCACCAAATGGTTGATTTCGGTTGCTGATGCGCCCTCAAAAAACAAATTCGTTAACAAATAGTCCTTTAAAATTTCCGCTGGCTTAACTTGCAACGCGCTCAAAATCAAAAAAGCTGCCACTCCAGTCCGATCTTTCCCTGCCGAACAGTGAAACACCAAACCTTGATCCGGCTTATCACTTGCCAGCAATAGCTCAAACATTCGCTGGTATGCCATCCGTGCATGCTGATCGACAAGCATTTGAACATAGCTTTGATCAGCGTAGTCTCGATCATCGATTTTCATCTTCATGTAGTTGACGATCCCTAAATTTTTAAATAACGATTTGCTGAACGGATAAACCGGTAAATTAACATACGCTGCTTTTTCAGGGTACCGGTCCGCATAGTATTCCGTTTCAGCCGGTGAACGAAAGTCAACATCGATTCGCAACCCGTAATCGGTCAAGAATTGAAGGTCATTGTCCGTTAAATCGGTCATGTTTCCCGAACGCAAAATCTTGTGCCACTTAACATGTTTTCCGTTGATCGTTGAGTAGCCTCCTAGTTCACGAAAATTGACTCCGCCTTTTAAATCAAGCATCCGTTGATGTTCCATCTTAATTCCTCCTTAACGCTAGATACAGCAAGAGGTTGCGACAACTGTCACAACCTCTCTTTTACGCTTATGGATTTGGGGTTCCCTGCTCATCTTCAGCAGAATCATCATCCTGACTGGTCAACGGAGTAACCTTCATCCAATCAATATAATTCCGTTTGAAATCCGTAACCTCGATTTCAACGTTTCCAATTTGAATCTTTGACCCAAGTCTAACCTTGTAATTTTCAAGCAAATAGCCCGCTAAGGTTACACTATCTGCTTCTTGAAATTCCTTATCCTTAAACTTGAAGAACCGTTCAAAATCATACAGGGTCGTTTTCCCCGATACCTTATACGTTCCGTCATTATTTGGAACAATATCATCGGAAGAAACGTCATCGGCTTCGTCCTTAACCGTTCCGAAAAGCTCTTCGTAAATATCCCGGTCGGTTACGATTCCGCTTGTTCCACCGTATTCATCCAAAATAACCACTAACGGAACATGCTTCTTAATCATTTGTTGCAATAACTTTTGAATTGGGGTCATTTCAGGAGCAGTAATGACCGTCCGCATTACCCGTGAAACCCGAACAGTATCGTCAACTTGCGCCTGGCGGATCATATCATAAATGTAAACGTAGCCTAAAATATTATCCTTATCGTTATTGGCAACGACGGGGTAACGTGAAAACTTGGTTTGCAAATATTTATTGATCACGTCACGCACCGTGTCAGTTACGTCAACGACTTCGAGACTTGTCCGATCGACCATCACGTCCTTGGCAACCTTATCATTAAATTCAAAGGCCCGTTCCATGTAAACATAGTCTTCACGGTCAATTGCTCCGCTGTCAACGGAGTTTTTCGAAACGTTCAAAATTTCATTTTGCGACATGACGTCTTCTTCTTCGCCTGCTGGTTTTAATCCAAGCGCCTTCACAATTCCTGAAGCTGACTTGTTAAGCAACCATACAAACGGATAGAAAATCACGTGGAAGTAGTGTAACGGCCGCACAATGAACATCATCATCTTCATCGGCATGTCGATACTGATATTTTTCGGGACGATTTCCGTTAAAACCACTTCAAGGTAAGTCAAAATTACGACCCCTAAGACTGCACTGACAGCCACGATCGTTGCGTGATTGATTGGCAGCCTGCCAAAGGTCTTAATTAAAATCTGTGATAAGGTATCTGCCCCGATCCAGCCTAAAATGATTCCGGTCGTTGAAACCCCAACCTGGGTCGTTGACAGATACTCATTCATATTTGAAACCATTTGCAATGCAAGTTTTAGTTTCTTCTTGTTACCCGTTCCTTCTTCCAGTGCACTTTCAATTGCACTTTTCCGAACGGACACGATTGCAAATTCTGCTGCCACAAAGAATGCAGCAAAGTAAAATACGATCACTACAATAATCAAATTGATTATCGCCTGACCACTTGACATTTAGTCATTCCCCATTTCTGAAAATAATTAAATTTTATTTTATATTAAAATCATACCACCTTTTACGGTGTTTGTAGACTACTGCCCGTTATCTGTGAGATAAATTTTCTTTAAATCGCGCTGTTGTTGCGGGGTAACCTTCAATACCTGCTCAACATAATTGCGGACATTGCCAGCTTCTGCGCGAATGACGTTCAGGGCTGTATCCAAATACTCATCATAAACATGGGTCAAAGCTTCAATATTTTTCAAGAAAATTGGTCCCAATTCGTGATAAAGTTTCTGTTTATTTTGCTGATTCAATGCTAAATGCTTGTTTGATGAAAGGTAGTCCTCATGAATGATTTCATCAGGAACCCCTAAAACAGTCATCAAATAAACAGCACCCATTCCAGTCCGGTCTTTTCCTGCCGTACAGTGGAAAAGAACCGCTTCACCGTCAGCTGAATTAGCTAATAACTCATCAAAAAACACCCGGTAAGCATGTTGCGCACTTGGAGCAAGGACAATATCCTTATATGAATTCAACATATCGTGATAGCCAGCTTCAGGATCTTCCTTAAATGCTTGCTTTCGCATTTGATTCTTTGCCGTACTATTCGTTTCATCAGCTGGAAAAACCGAGTCATTAACGTACTTCGCCATTGAAGGAACTTTATCCGGGTATTCTTCCTGCTCGCTTGGTGAGCGAAAATCGACATCGACCCGCACCCCATATTCATTTAGATAGTTCAAATCATCATCCGAAAGCGGGTTAAGCATTCCCGAACGCACCGCTTTATGCATTTTGATTGCCTTTCCGTCAGTTGTCGGATACCCGCCAATATCGCGAAAATTGAATCCATTTTTGACTTCTAATAAATGCTGTTCCATCTTTTAATCCTTCTTTTCCTTTGCTGCTGCCAGATTACTTTGAATCTGTTCTAAGCCGGCATGAACCTTGGTAATGATTTGGTAAGCGATTTCCATCGGTGCGTTATCCAACGTTTCAATTGAACCGAGCTGATCGATGTGAAACTTCGATGCATTCAGGTCCGGCGCTTCCATGATCAGTTCAACCTGCACCGGGACTTCCACAGCTGAACTTTCAAAAAAGTTATCGACCCGGTTGATATTCGCAAATGGCAAATTGATAATGCCGCTTTCTAACCGAACTGAAACGGCTTCTTCAAAATCCGTGATCACCAAAATTTGCTGTCCAAGTTTTCCCTGAGCAACCGTGGTTTGAAAATCCGAAAGAAGCTGTTTTAATGCCCCATCAATATCATTAACGGACGCTTCCATTTCACTGCTGATAAAGTCACCGTCAACGATGCGGTCAATAAAATCTTGTACCTTAATCTTCATTGTGATGATCCTTTTCTTTATTCTTGTGATCGAATTTTGCTTGCGTTTCAAGATATTCATAGTAATTCTTTAATGCCATATACGGATCACTCTTATCACCCTTATCTTGAATTACAATCATTGTTCCCGCTGGAATATTCTTTCCAAGCCATTCAGCGTCTGAAGTTGTCAACCAAATTGCGCCATTCGTTTGCGCAACATGCTTGTGTTTAAAGCTCTTTCCTAAGCATTTAACAGCTTCCTTATCCACTTTCCCAGCTCCATCGGTTGGAACAGCCTCAAGCATCGGCTGAATTCCATAGTGATTTTCAGGAACCGAATATGACACCCATGCCGCATATTTCTTTCCTGAAGGAGCATCATAATAATTTACTCCCCGAGACTTCTTAATTTTAAACGTTCCTAAAGGGGTCTTTTGCCGATTACTCATTTCATGATAGTTCGGGTTCCCATAGGCATACATTGTATAGATCGTAAACGGTCCCTGGTGAACATACAACCGTTGCTTAGCCAGTGAGAATGAAAGCCATACCCGATTCAATTTTGAATAGTGCCGGTACTTGGCAATTTCAGGATATGGTAATGTTTCGCTCGGCTTATTCCATTCAACCGGTTTGCGCAAATGTTCCCGTTGCTTTTTCATCATTCGGGCATTAATTTTAGCATCATGTTCATCGCGCTTCTTTTCCTTTGCTAATTTAACTGCCCGAATCCCTTCTTCGTGCTTAATATAGATGTATGAGCCGACTGTTCCTGCAACCAAAACAATTGCAACTAACCAGGCCAGCCAACTACTTTTTTTCTTTTCCATTTTTCTGCCTCTCGCTTAGTTCTTTCTTTTTATAAATATACGTAAACGCGCTTAAAAATTCAAATTTTATTTAGTTTTCCGCAAGGCTTCGACGTCAATGATCCGGTCGACCCACCCACGATAAAATGAAGCTTCGTGAGTTACTAAGATCACATTGCCCGGATAACTGATCAGGGCTTGGCGCAATGCATCCTTCGTTTCATCATCCAAATGATTTGTTGGTTCATCAAGAATCAAAAAATTAGTTGGATGAAGTTCCAAAATACATAATTTGACCTTCGTTTGTTCCCCACCGCTAAGCAGATTCAACGGTTGCATTGCATTTGCAGCATTAATTCCAGCCCGGGCAAGTTTTTGGCGAATAGTCTTGGGTTCCAACAGCGAATCGATATTTTGAATCGTTTGAAGCGGGGTTTGAGTGGCGTCATCCCATACTAAATCTTGGTTAAAATATCCAATTTTAACCGCGTCGCCGAAACTTGCGGTTCCTTCAAACACTGGAATTTTACCCAGAATCGACTTGATCAAGGTTGATTTCCCAACCCCATTGAATCCCTTCAAAACAATCTTTTCCCCATGCGTCATTGAAAATGTAACCGGTGCTAACAACGGTTTGTCATACCCGACAACGAGATTTTTAACTGTCAAGGTATTTGCCGATAAAATTTCTTCAATTGGGAAATTAAAATGGGCGCGCAGATTATCACTTGGCGGGGTGATCCGCTTCATCTTGGCTAACCGTTTCTCACGTGATTTCGCCATTGACGCCCGCGTTCCGGCCTTATTCTTCCGAATATAAGCTTCGTCTTTTTCGATTTGACGTTGCTGTTTCTCAAACGCCTTTCGCTGAACTTCCTTTTTAATCTCTTTTTGCTTGATTGCCGCCTTAAAACTTCCGGTATACTTCGTAATTTTACCCCATGCAACATCAATAATCGCGTTGGTGACCCGTTCTAGAAAATCATAATCATGGGAAATCACCATAAATGCTCCTTGAAAATCATTCAAAAAGCCGACCAGCCATTCAATATGCTCAGTGTCAAGGTAATTGGTCGGTTCATCCAGCAAAAGCACATCGGGACTTTCCAACAGCAACTTTGCTAAAATAATTTTGGAGCGTTGTCCGCCTGAACAGTCACTGACCCGGCGATCTTTTCCCAACGCATCAATTCCTAATCCTTGCATTACTTGATCAATTCGGGAATCGATTCCATAAAAGTCATGTGCTTCTAATGTTTGCTGGTTCCGGCCCGCGCGTTCTAACAGCCGTTCATCCATTGTTTTAGCATACTTTGCATAATCTTGCTGAATTTGGTTTTCAATTTCATAAAGGTCTTTAAAAGCACTTTTCAAAAAAGAAATAATCGTTAGATTATGTGCCGATTCAGCGTACTGATCCAAGTAACCGATCTTAATTCCTTTTTGCCATCTAATTTGACCTTCATCAGGAAAAAGCTGCTTGGTAATCAACTTGATTAGCGTTGATTTCCCGGCTCCATTTTGACCGATCACGCCTAAATGATCTTCCTTATTCAAACTGAATTCAGCATCCGTATATAATTGCTTTTCAGCAAAACTCATTGAAAGGTGGCTAACTTCTAAAATCCCCATTTTTCAACTTCATATCACTTTAGATAAAAAAACACCACATGTTCCGCCTACGCGATCCATGTGGAGCTTCTGCGTATTCAATTAATTGAAACTCGGATCTGCTGCAAAACTCCTCGAGAAAGTTTCACATCAGTTGAGCCCCACGTGCATCATGCCCGTAAGCTCAATTACTTGTTTGCTTTGTCAGCTTCATCGCGTTCCTTCAAAAAGCTTAAAACAGCTTCGTGTTGTTTACGACGCTTCTTGATGTTCTTGTGGTTTACAGGACGACGATCGTTCGCTGCACCAATGTGTGTGTTTTGTGACATGAAGTTACCCTCCCTTCTGACATTAACAACCATTTATTTTATCGAAAATTATCAAAAAATTCAAGTTTACTTTGAAGATGACCCGCGACGCTTCCGAAATTGATGAACAATTAAAGTGATAACCACCGCGATCAAGACGATCATTCCAAAAATCGCTGCTGGAATTTCAATATCGATCGCCGGAATTGAAATAAATAATTTAATCGCAATCAAGGCAATTAACGCATATGCCATCACTTCAAGTTCCGGAATCTTCTTCATTAGTTGTATGATCACTTCAGCAATTCCCCGCATACATAAAATTCCAATCATGCCCCCAATCAGAACGATCACCGGATTCGGTGAAATTGCCAACGAGGCTAAAATGGAATCGACCGAAAAGACAATGTCCATTAATTCAATTGATACAACGACTGACCAAAAAAGCGGCAATAACCGTTTCCGTTTCTTTGAATGATGCTTGTCAGAATGCGGATGCGCCATCTTCCAAAAATGATTGATCGAGAGGTAAAGCAAATATCCTGCTCCAATCACTTTGATCCACCAAAACTTGATCAAAAAGGTTCCGACACCAATTAACAGGAATCGGAAAAGATACGCTCCCCATAAGCCGTAAAATAATGATTTTTCCTGTTCTTTTTTAGTTGGAAGTTTTTGGGTTTGTGCTGCAAGGACAATCGCATTATCGACCGACAACAAACATTCGATCAAAACCAGCGACAAGATAATCAACCAGTCGCTTCCTGATTCAATCACGGTTTTCCAATTATTTAAATCAAAGAACGGACCATATAAAGTTTGTAAAAAATGTATCAATTAAAATCTCCTTTAATTATTATTGTATAAGGAAAATATCACATTTCAGTTTTAATTTCAAAGGCTAGCAAATAATTCTTAACGGAAGCTTAACCTTGCTAATCATCCAACGGCAATGTCAATTCATCCGTTTGCGCTTGCGCTGGCTGTTGTTCAGCCTTGCCATGCAAAAAGCCCTTGATCATTCCGTAAATCGCTGTCTTTTCATTCGCCGATAATTGATGCCCGTTGAAGTTTAGCTGGGCATTGGACGTAAATAAATCATCAAGTTCAACTTCGGTATATTGCCGCCCTGCAAGAAAATCAAGCGACACGTTAAAGTAATCTGCCAGTTTCATCATTTCAATGTACGACGGGGTATTCACGCCGCGTTCCCAACTTCCAATTTGGGGACCAGTATTGGCTCGTTCACGCGGATAATCCGCTAATGATTGGTTTAACGCGCTGGCTAATTCCGGCAATGATAAGCCTTTTCCTTGCCGAAGAGCCCGTAATCTTTCAGGAAACATTTTATCACCTCATAAAATAAAATCTTCGAATCAAAAAAGAGGTCATCCCGTTTCCGGCACAACCTCCTTCCATTAAAAACTTTGCTTTCCGACTATTGTAAGCCGCCGCCCATCATCATCATAAAGACTTGAACTCCAAATGAAATTACTTTCATAATGATTTCTGATGACAATAAGTAGAAAATAAAGAATCCTAATCCCATTACTAAGGCAGTTACGATTCCGGCATAGATTCGGTCAAGGCCTTCTTCATTTGAACGGCTGATAACTGCAACTAACACTGCAATTCCAAAAATTGCTAATGCAAAAAGGGTCAATAATGAAATTGCCCGACCAGCAATTCCCAAAAGTCCAAGAACCAAAATTACAAGCGTTAAAATTACGTTGATTCCGCTGTAATGGGTGATGCGGTTAGTGTATGTCCAAAAGTTTTCTTTCTTGCCTGAAACCAAGTAACGGCTTACTAAGTATGTTCCACCGATAATAATTGCGGCTGCGATCAAACTGAAAATGAAAAGTTTCAAGTAAACTAACAATTCAGCAATGCTTGACTTACCGCCATTTAAAACGTAAAAAATATTGTTGATATTTGCACCGAAAAATGAATTCTTAACTAATACGTGGAAGAAACGGTACAATGCGCCGAAGAAAACAAGTAATTCAGCAACAATGGTAACGACCCCATACCATTTTGCACCTTCAACCTCTTCTCCGGGATGAATCCATGAACTTAAGATCCACTTAAAGTAGTTTAATTTCTTTCCCGTTGCAGCTACACTTGCTGCATTTGAAGAACTATCCTTATTCTTTTCATCGCCGTGAGGATAAAAAGTAACGGTTTCTAATTTTGAATCGTCTTTTGACATTCGATCTACTCACTTTCTCTTTATAAAATACAATTTTATTGTAAACTAATTGATTTCTTTTTTAAAGAAGAGGGTATTTATTTTCATTAAAAGAATTTATAATTATTTGTGAAAAAAGATGGAGGAGTTTGCGATGCAATTTAAAAAATCATTTCAAGCTGTTATTTACTTTATTCTTGGACTCTTGGCGTATTGCCTGACGGTAAGTTCTGCTCACGCTGACCAGCTATCAAAGCGAATTGACCATATGAGCCTGCAAGATAAAATTGCGCAGATGTACTTTGTTCCGAGCGATGGCAATCAAAATGACGTTCTCAACGCCATTCAGCAATATCATGTTGGCGGTGTTGTCTTATTCGGGGCTGATTTTCAAAACCAAACCCCTGACCAGTTCAAAGCCAAACTTGCCGGATGGCAAAAAGCAAGTCAGATTCCGCTTTTTATCAGAACTGATCAGGAAGGCGGGACCGTTTCGCGCCTAAGTGATAATCCTCAATTAACAAACAACCGGCAATTTCCATCATCGCAAGCATTAAATAATAATATGCAAGCTGAAGTGAATGAAGCCCGAAATGTTGCTGGGATTCTTCACAATTTAGGAATCAATTGGAACTTCGCCCCTGTTGCCGATGTTTCAAATAATCCTCAAAGTTTCATCTATCCCCGGACATTCGGAAAAGATTACCAGCAAACGGCAACGTATATTTCAAAAGTTGTTCCGGCAATTCAAAGTCAAAAAGTGGTTGCAACCCTCAAACATTTCCCAGGTTATGGAACTGCGGGCGACACCCATACGGGATTTGCTTCAACTAACAAATCGCTTGCTGATTTTCAAAACCAAGACTTTCTTCCGTTCATTGCTGGAATTAAAAGTCATGCCGATGCAGTGCTCGTTTCACACATTGTGATCAATCAGGTCGATAACCATTATCCGGCCTCATTATCACCGCAAGTTCATAAAATTTTAAGAGATCAATTACACTTTAAAGGCGTTATTATCACCGACGACCTTGGAATGGGTGCAATTACCCAATTCGCCCATGATAATCACGTCAACGCCGATGTTTTAGCTGTTGAAGCCGGGAACGATATGCTTCTGAGCAAAAACTATCAAACCGGAATTCCGGCAATTGAACAGGCCGTTAAGAACCACCAAATTTCAGAGAAACAGATCAACCAGTCTGTATATCGGATTTTAAAGCTTAAAGAAAAAATTGGATTAATAAAATAGAAGGTGTGACAAAACAATAAAAACGAGCGTGGTGGAAGCAGAAAAGTGAACGAATCGCGAAGCATAGATTCGGAGCTTTTCGAATTAGCTTCGCGTCACCACACAGCTCGTTTGTTTTGGAACCCGATTATGCGGATATAACAAAAAGGTTGCGACTTATATCACAGTTTCATAAGTCACAACCTTATTTTTATTTATATTCATCTGGTTCTGGTTTTTCTGCAAGCGTAATAACGCCGATCGCATTCAACCCTGTATGAGTCATAATAATTGGGCTCGTTAACCGGGCAATGTATGCTGCGTCCTTGCTGTTTTCTGGAAGAACAGCATCCTTCACCTTTTCCAAATATTCATCGCTACAATCAACATTTGAAAGTGATAATTCCTGAATTGGATTATCCTGATGCCGTTCTTTTAGTTCTGCACAGTATTTGAAGAATGTCTTCCGGCTACGGCCCTTCTTGACAACATCCAAACTATTTTCCCGCAAACGGACAATGACCTTCAAATTGATCAATTTGGTCAACATGCTTGCCATCTTCCCAAGTCGTCCGCCTGACAAAATATTATCCAAATTATCAACTAAAACATCGATCGTCGTCCGTTCAAGGATATCTTTACAATGCGCTTGAATTTCCGCAATCGTCTTACCCGCAGCTGCATCCTTCGCCGCTGCTAAAACTTGAAATGCTTCACCGCGATCAGTTGACTTACTATTGATCACCGTTACATCCGTTGACGACATTTCAGCTGCTGAAACCGCAGTTTGATACGTTCCGCTTAAAACATCCGAAAGCAAAATGGCAACAACCTGGCTTCCATCTTCACCCAAACGATCAAATACATCGACAAACGAACCGACTGCTGGTTGGCTTGTCTTTGGTTTATTTCCCTTTTTCAATTCTTCAACAAGTTCTTCACGGGTGATCGTTTCACCATCAACAAAAGTTTGCCCATTGATTTCAATTGTCAACGGAACAATTGTAATGTTATTTTCTTTAATTTCTGCTGGGGTTAACTGAACTGATGAGTCAGTTACAATCTTGATATTTGCCATTTTAAATTCTCCTTAAGCAGTTTTCTATTCTAATTATATATTAAATGTTTTCAAAATCAATATAATATAGACTTAAAGTCTAGATAGTTTAGCTACCAAACATCTCGGATCATTTTTATTATAGTCGATTACTCCCAATTTTAATAGCCAAATTCAGCATTAATTCCAATAAAAAAGCGCGGAAGTGATTGAAATCACCCCGCGCTTCAAGATCATCATTTTATTTTGCGATAACTTTAATGAAATCGTCACCATGGTGAATTTCGTCAGCTTTCTTGTGACCAACTTCAGCATAGTTAGCGGTGTTCGTGATAATCGTCATTACAGTTGGATCGTATCCAGCCTTTTGAACAGCGTCAATGTCAACCGTTCCTAACTTATCGCCCTTCTTAACCGTTTGGCCTTGCTTGACAAAGCTTTCGAAATGTTCACCTTTTAAGTTGACCGTATCAATTCCGACGTGAATCAGAACCTCGGCACCCTTGTCAGATGTAATTCCATAAGCGTGCTTGGTTTCATAGGCAACTGAAATCTTACCATCAACTGGAGCATAAATTGTTCCATCAGTTGGAATGATTGCAGCGCCATCACCCATCATCTTAGTTGAGAAGACTTCATCGTTTGTTTCTGATAAGTCTTCAACTTTTCCGTTAACCGGAGCAGCAATAACTTCACTATTTAATGAAACTTCTTGCTTTTGTTCAGGTTCAACGTGATCTTCCTTAGCTTCAATTGCTTCAGCTTCTGAAGTTGCAACCGGAACAGGATTTACAAGTTGATTGTGAGACTTTCCGTAAAGGAAGGTAACCGCGAATGCAATTGCAAAACTGATCAATTCACAAATTAAATATACAACGATTGACTTTGTATTAACTGATAAGAATCCTAAAAGTCCGGCAGAACCAAGAGCAACTGCACCAACTTTAAAGAGTCCAGCAATAAATGAAGCAATGCATGAACCGACTAATGCGCAGAAGAATGGGAACTTGAATTTCAAGTTAACCCCAAAGATTGCAGGTTCTGTAATTCCTAACAATGCTGAAACGCCGGCTGATGAAGCTAAACCTTTTGTCTTCCTGTCCTTTGTTAAGGTCATCAAAGCAAAAGTTGCAGCCCCTTGTGCAACGTTGGCCATTGAAGCAACGATAAAGATAAAGTCGCCGACTCCTTGGTGATGAGCTGTAAATGCTGAAATTAATTGAATTTCGACTGCTGGGAAACTTTGATGCAATCCAGTTAAAACAATTGGTGAATAAACTGCTCCAAAGAGCCCCATTCCAAATGCACCGGTTGTATTGTAGAGCCAAACAATTGCATCGGTAACCAAGTTTGAGGCTTCACGCATTATCGGTCCGACAATCGTAAATGTTAAGAATCCAGTAATAATAACTGAAAGTAGTGGAGTAAACGTAAAATCAACGGCTGATGGCAGGTGCTTGTGGAAGAACTTTTCTAAAATTGAAAGAATCCAAACTGCTACTAATACCGGAATAACTTGGTATGTGTATGGTGTTTGGGAAACGTGCATTCCAAAAAGGTTCCAGAAATGACCTGCAACCAAGCTTGGGGAGGTCATCATCATTCCGATTACGCCACCAAGGAATGGATTAGCTCCAAACCGCTTAGCAGCTGAGAAACCAACCATGATCGGCAAGAAGATGAATGGTGCTGAAGCCATTACTTGAATCATTTGTGATACCGCTTTAAGTTGCGGAACCATTTGAATAATGGCTTCTGGGCCAAACAAACCTTTTGATGTAATGAAGTTATTCAAGGCCATCAAAAGACCACCGGCAACTAAGGCTGGGATCAACGGAACGAAGATGTCAGACAAAAGTTTGACGAATGCCATGATTGGATTTGGTTTCTTTCCGTTTTGAGCAATGTCTTTCAAATCTTCAGTTGAAGCTTCCTTAACACCTGTTTCCTTTACAAAGTAATCATAAACATTATTAACATCCCCAGGGCCGATAATAATTTGATATTGGCCGTTTTGTTTGAATGTTCCTTTAACATCATCGTTATCGTCTAAAGCTGCTTGATCAACCTTAGAATCATCTTTTAAGACTAACCGAAGCCGGGTTGCACAGTGGGCTGCAGCAACCACGTTGTCTTTTCCGACAGCTTTAACAACTTCAGATGCGACTTTCTTGTGATCCATGGTGATTCCTCCTTGATTTTTATTTTTGTGAAAACGTTTTATCTTCCTGAGTACATTTATAATGATAGCGCATTCTCAGAATATGTCAATCGTTTATCACAAAATAAATTAGTATTTTTTGAAAGCGAAAACAATATTGATATATAAGTAATTTATTCATGGTAATCGATTGACACACTTTGCGAATTTATTTATCATAAAAATGAATTTAATAGTAATTAATAAAAACATTACTTCAATGAAAGAAGGCTCATTCATGGAATGGACAACTGAAAAAAGATACTTACCATATAATAAATGGGACGCGGAAACACTGCTTGATCTCCAAGCTCAAGCTGATCAATCACAATCCCAACTCCATTATCATATTCGTCCAAGCTCCGGCTTACTGAACGATCCGAATGGTTTTTCATATTTTAATGGCGCTTGGCACGTATTCTACCAACAATATCCGTTTGGCCCAGTTCACGGATTAAAGTCATGGCATCACATGAAATCAGCTGATCTAGTTCATTGGGAAGACATGGGATTAGCTGTCAAGCCTGATACTCAATTCGACAGTCACGGAGCATATTCAGGTTCCGCAACCGTGATCAACGATAAATTATTCTTAATGTATACCGGTAATGTCCGCGACCAAGATTGGGTTCGGCATTCTTACCAAAACGGAGCCTGGATGGATCAAACCGGGCACATTGAAAAATTAGCCCAGCCGTTAATTGAAGCTCCTGATCATGTTACGGAACACTTCCGCGACCCGCAAATTTTAAAACGTGGCGATAAATACTATGCAATTTTAGGAGCTCAAGATAAAGAAACTGAAACTGGTAAAATCGCCATCTTCAGTGCTTCTGATTTAACCGGCAAATGGACTGATCTTGGATACGTCAACTTTACCGATAAGGACATGGGATACATGATCGAATGTCCTAACTTAGTTTTTGTTGATGATCAACCGGTTTTAATTTTCTGTCCTCAAGGATTGGATAAGAAAATCACTCCTTACGAAAACATTTATCCAAACATGTACGTTGCCGGCAGCAAGTTTAAGTTTGACGCGGGTAAAATGACAACGACTCAGGCCGCACCAATCAATTTGGACGATGGTTTTGACGTTTATGCCACTCAAGCATTCAATGCTCCTGATGGAAAAGCTTATGCAATCAGCTGGGTCGGCCTTCCCGACGTTGCATATCCAACTGACAATGAAAACTGGGCAAACTGCTTAAGTCAAGTTAAGGAACTTTCACTTAAAAACGGGCGGTTGATCCAACGGCCAGTGGCTGCAATGGGGACTTTGCGTCAAGCTGGACATCTGATTCGAACCGAAAAAGTCATTGATGGTCGTCAAGTTGTTGAAAGCCACGCTGGCCAACAATATGAATTGAAAATTACCATTGCTCGAAATCAAAACGGAACTTTGCACCTTGCAGGAAACCACACCGTTGACCAAAGTTTGCAACTCAACTTTAATACTGGGAAAGATGCTTTCTTTGAAATTGACCGTTCAAAGGCTGGCCAAACGTTCAATGAAAAATTCGGTGTGACCCGGAAGATCCGCCTTCCTGAGAACCAAGACCTTGACCTTGATATTTTCATCGATCATTCATTAGCCGAAGTCTTCATTAATAACGGCGAACACGTAATGACATTGCGCTACTTTGCCGATCAAAAAAATGATAAAATTGCACTTACAGGAAAGGATTCATTAAACTACTATGGAACTTTCTGGAATTTAGCAGATATGTAATTAAAGAGGATAACTTATGCGGCCAAAATTAACGGATGTTGCCAAAAAAGCAGGGGTCTCACCAACCACTGTTTCACGTGTAATCAATAATTATGGATATTTAAGCGAAAAAACCAAAAATAAGGTTTACCAGGCGATCCAGGAATTAAACTACCGTCCAAATTCATTGGCACGTTCCCTCCAAGGAAAGCAAACCAATTTGATCGGCGTGATCGTTCCTGATATTACCAATCCATTTTTTGCCGAGCTTGTTAGTTCGATTGAAAAAGAACTCTTTAATAAGGGATATAAAATGATTCTTTGCAACGCGAACTATGACAGCCGCAAAGAACAAGAATACCTTCAAATGCTGATTGCCAACCAAGTTGATGGAATCATTACCGGAACCCACAACTTGGATATTGAAGAATACAATAAGGTCGGCTTGCCAATCGTTTCCTTTGACCGGACCTTATCAGAAAACGTCCCAATTGTAAGCTGTGACAATTATCAAGGAGGCTGTTTGGCGACTGAAGAACTTTATCAAGCAGGATGTCGGCACATCGATTACTTTGGGAATCCGCAATCAATTACCAACCCGACTAATCAACGGTTAAAAGCATACGAAGATACGATTCAAAAGTTTGGTTTGAAAGCCCACGTTCACGCTGTTCGCTTTTCAGAATCGCCGACGCTAAAAGCCGTTTCAGTCCGGCAACTGCTTGAACAGCACACCGCTGATGGAATTTTCTGTTCGGATGATCTAACCGCCCTGTTGGTTTTGCAAGAAGCCCAAAAACTTAACATTCAGGTTCCAACGCAGTTAAAAGTCATCGGGTTTGACGGAACAAAGCTTAACCAAACCTATCACCCTGAGCTTTCAACGATTGTTCAACCGGTAAAAGAAATTGCTGAATTATTGACTGAATTGTTATGCAAACGAATTGAAAATCCTGATTTTAAAACGGAAACTAATCAATTTAAACTCCCCGTCAAAATTCTTCGAAGCAAGACAACGGCTCATTAAAATGCAAAAAAGGCCGGTGACATCAAAGTCACCGGTCTTTTTCTCTGCTTCTAAATCTTAGTAAATTGTAACCTTATCAGCGTTCATGTTTTCTTCTGTAAATTGAACGCTCTTCATTTCAAAGTCGTCGAAACGGTTGTAGTAGTATGTGTTTGTCTTGGTTGAGAAGCAACCTGTGTAAACAGTGTATTCATCTTTACCTTGTTCATTGATGACACTTCCGTCAACCATTGCAACGGACTTCAAAATGTTGAAGAACTTAGCAACGTTTGCCTTTTCACCGTCAACTGTTGGGTAACTTGCATTTAAGTAAGCAACCTTTACGAACCGTGAAGCAGGGATGCTGTCGCCTGGTAAGCCTAAACTACCTGTCCCAACACCTAATGGACGAATTTCTTGACCGTTCCAGTCATGCGTTGTTGCATCGTTTGGTGTTAAACCTGCATAGTTGTTAAGGTTTGTCATGTGCCATGGATAATCAGGGTTGTTTGTCAAAACGCCAACGTGGTTATCATAAACCTTAAGGCCGTCCTTTGTTTGTTCAACAACAACTGATTCTTTCTTGTCGCTGATGATCCAGTGTAATGGAGCAACTGGCATTTGAGGTGCAAATGGAGCATCAACTAAGTTCAAGTTTGCTAAGCCCTTCTTAGCTTCTTCAACGGTATCGAATTCTTCCATCAACCATAACATAAATTCGTATGGTGCCATGTTTGTCTTGCCATCAACTGGCCCTTCTGTAAAGTGAGCATAGCGTGGGAAGTTTAATCCCGCAATTCCAAGACCGTTTTCGTTGATGCAGTCAAAGTACATTGGGTAGTCGCCAGCCATGATTCCCATTCCGATAATTGCCTTTGTTGTCTTGCCATTTTCCAAGAACTTGTATGGTAATTCATAGTTTCTTGGTGTTACGATAACCTTTTCGCCGTATGATGATTCAACATCCAAGTTACGGCCAAAATATAAGTTACCTTCTGAATCATTAAAACGTAAACCTGTACACATAATAATGTCTCCCTTCAAAATTCACTTATCAACTACTATATAAATAGTTTATCATTCACTAAATTGAAAATTCTAATATTATGACTCGTATTTAAAGAATCATTAGTCTTAAAACAATAAGCCGTAGAATACAGCCTCATATCCTACGACTTACTGATTTTTAAAAACTAGTTGTTTTGTTTGTTCATTAAAGCTTTTTGCATGCCTTTGATCTTTACAACTGAAACGATCAAAAGAATGAATCCAACAACAACGCATGCCATCATTACATACCATGCAACGGTGAAGCTTGCCATGCCCTTGATGATTCCAAATAATGGAGCACCGATTGCAAAACCAATAGCGTATGCTAAACCAACAAGTCCAAGCATAACTCCTTCATCTTTAGAACCAAACAAGTCTTTAGCCATGAAAGCAGGACCTGACATGTAACTAAATACGGCTAAACCACAGAAGATTGCGTATGCAATTCCGGCAACTTTACTTGCGTGACTGCCGAATGGTTGGAAGCTGACGAAAATCATCATTCCGATTGATAATACGTACATTACAGCAGCGTATGTCATTGCCTTGGCAGTTCCTAATTTATCAAATAAGATCCCACCAGTAACGTTACCGATTAAGCAACCGAAGCCGTACATCATTCCGATTGTTCCAACAACACCGAAGCTTAACTTTGTATCTAAGAATGCAGCGTAGTCTTCGTTCAATGAAGCCAAACCAATTCCGATGATTAAGAAACCGATACTGAAGATCCAGAACCATGGCATCTTCATAACTTCTTTAGAAGTCCAGCCTTCGAATTCCTTAGCCTTTGCTTCTGCAGCAGCCTTCTTAGCTTCTTCAAGTTCAGCCTTTGTAGCAACGATTTCGTTGTCCTTAGGTGTCCGGATGAAGAATGTAATAATTAAACCAATTACAAACAATGCTGCGGCAAAAATAAAGAATGGAGCCATTGATTCAAGGTGACCAGTCTTTGTTCCGCCAACCATGTACTTAGCTAAAAGTTTTTGAGTAAATGGTTGTAAGAAGATGTTACCGATTGAACCACCACAGAAGGCAACCCCTAAAGCAGTTCCACGGCCTTTACCTGGGAACCAGTGGTTGATTACCCAAGGAACACCCTGGCCTGAGAAGAATGTTGAACCGATCATACATAAAATCGCAGCACCGTAAAATTCTGGTAATTTTGAACTAATTCCAAAAATTACATATGCTAATGCTGAAATGATGATCCCTGCCATATACATTACTTTAAAGTTAACCTTAGCTAAACCTTTACCAATAAATGGTGAAGCAACTGAAGCTGCAACCGCACCAAATGTAAAGATCAAGGTGTATGATGCTAAGCTAAAGTGGAATGTATTAACAAGCGGGTGAACAAATAATGGTTGAATGTTTTGTGCAATCCCATAAGGAATGGCTTGCGTAAACATACAAAGAAAAATCATGAAATACTTATAAGCGTTACTTACAGGTTTCTTTTCGCTTACTGTATCCATAATGCAAACCCTCTTTCTAAAAATAAAAAATATAATTGCAATAAAACTTAATGGATATTTACATTTTGTCAAATTTATAATGATTTGATATTACCGAAATATCCTAAGTCCCATCTTTAACAAACGCTATTATTGCACAGTTACCGAGGAGCGTCAAAAATTAAGACTTGTTAAATTGATAAGTTTTAATTAATTTGTAACAATTATATTAAATCGTTTCGTTTGAAAGAGGTTACATATCGAACTATTATTTGATGGAATTATTTGTTTTTCAGTTTTAAAATAGTGACTTTTTCATCATTATAAGTTACTAAAATTCTTATGATAATTAAATGAATTGAAGGTTAATTATATTAACTCTTTTTTATTTAATGTAAGGACTTCATTAATTGTTTTTGATATTCATTTTCTAATCATTTACCTTATCATTAATATTATTGCAATATTCAAAAGTTACAGAGGTGAATAATATGAAAAGAATTGATGAAGAGACAACTCTTCCAGAATATTTTAAACTATGGATCAAACTGTACAAAGATGGTGCTGTTCGTGAAGTGACATTAAGGAAATATTGGGAAACATATCACTTTATTGAAAAAAATATTCCAATTTTAAAACTTAAAGACGTGACCCGGATCAAATATCAAGAATTACTTAACTTATACGCTCAGTCTCATGAGCGCCAAACGGTAAAAGACTTCCATCATCAAATTAAGGCGGCCCTTTTAGATGCCTATGATGATGAATTAATAAAAAAGGATCCAACTCGAAGAATTGTGATTAAAGGGAAAAAGCCCAAAAAGAAAAAAACTAAATTTCTTAATGAAAACGAATTAAAACTTCTCTTAAAGCAGCTGAAAACCAATAAAAATGATCCAAGTCTTGACTGGTTGGTTTTATTGGTTGCAAAAACAGGACTTCGTTTTGCTGAAGCCTTAGGGGTCACTCCAAACGATTTCGACTTTGAAAACCAAACACTAACAATTAATAAAACATGGAATTATAAAGAAGCAAATGGTGGATTTCAGCCAACCAAAAACGAATCTTCAAACCGAAAAATTGCACTTGATTGGAAAACCTGTCTTCAATTCAACAACCTAACTCTTCAGTTGAATCCGATTAGTCCAATTTTTGTAAAAAAGAGAATTTATAATTCAACGGTTAATAATTTTCTTAGTAATAAGTGCATTAAAGCTGGAATTCCTGAAATTTCAATTCATGGTCTTCGTCATACTCATGCGTCCTTACTTTTGTATGCTGGAGTTTCAATCGCTGGGGTTTCAAAAAGGTTAGGTCATGCCAGCATTACTACAACCGAAAATACATATTTACACATAATTAAAGAATTAGAAACTCAAGATAATACTTTAATCAAACAACATCTATCTCAACTTTGACAAAATAAAAAAGCTATGTTAGTTATCAACATAGCTTTTAATTCGCACGGCAACTTCCTACCCTCGCAGGAGGCGTTCCTCCAACTACTATCGGCGTTTTGAAGC
>NZ_JAULLI010000017.1:0-37291 GCF_030518115.1 Ligilactobacillus sp. 110_WCHN | reverse complement strand
TTATAAAAATTAAGCTTTCCTCAGTTCCATTTTCTCCCCTTATTATACTCAAGTTTTGCCTTCATCACGTCCATTGGATCAACATTCAACCGGTCGCACATATAAAATAGGTAAATTAGCGTATCTGCAATTTCACCTTTTAAATGCGTTTTTTCATCTTCACTTAGCTCATCGCTTGTCTTTTTCCATTGAAAAATCTCTAAAATTTCCGCAGCTTCAATATTTACTGACTTTGCGAGATTGGGTAAGGAATGGGCCTCGTCCCATCCGCGCGAGTTTCTGAAATCGATCAGTTCCTGCATTAGTTTTTGATGACACATGATAAATTGCCTCTTTCCGTTTTCATTCTTCTTTATTATACAGTATAGGAAAGCAGCCTTCTCCTCACCGGAAAAGGTTGCTTTTAAACTATCCGTCAAATAAATAGAATTTTAAATTCTACAATAGCCCATATAATTTTTAAATCTCATCAAACGTACTTAATTTTCCGCGTTTCTTTATCATCATAAAAATTTTAATTGATACAGTTTCCATAAGAGCTGTAATAACCAAACTGACAAAGTAACTAGGATCAAATATATTTACAATTATTACAATTGGGAATTGAAATAAAATACTAATGAATCCAAAAGTAATTATCCCATTTTGAATCAAATAAGTTATTCGCGAATGCTTGGTATAAATTTCAAGTTCTCCTGAGCGATTTACCCTTGTAAATAATCCCAATTTAATCCCCAAACCGTCCGCAAAATCAGTCGCCTCAATATCATCTCCTTTTTGATCACGTGGCCAAAAATAATCACACTCATCAAAGTAAAGCACATCCGAATTATTTTCCTTAAGTTCCTTGCGCACTACTTCGGTTAGCGCATTTAACTGTTCTTCTGTTATTTTTTTCACTAAAATTCAACCTCCAATGGCATGTGATCACTTAATTCAGCCCAATCTTCAAATTTTCCAATTTCAAACTTCTTTACTTCAGCTGGATCACAGTAGCAGTAATCAATATAAAATGGACGGTCATTATGCCGATACATATAAAAAGTGGCTTGCGTTTCTTCGCCTTGCTGTTCATGATTCAATTCATGATAAATCGACTTCAAACCTGCATCTTCAAACTCTTGATTAAGCACCTTTTGGGTTCGATTTCCGTGTTCCTTATTCCAAATTACATTACTATTAAAGTCGCCAATTACCACCGGTTTCTCCTTTAAGTAATCGCGATAAATTGAGAAGTAAACAACAAGCCGCATGTATGCCCAGATTCCGAAAAACATCTTTCCTTCAAACTTGAACGGCAACATGTAACGTAAATAATGGCTATCAAGTTCAACTTTTTCCAATTTCTTTCCCGAACGTGCAAATACACCCAGACCTTTGTTCTTATTTTCACCGATCCATAAATAATTTTGAGTAAAGTCCTTGTAAGCCGCATTATTACACCGTGCCGGATCTTCACATTCTTGAATGATATATAGATCCGCATGATAGCGTTCATCAAGCACTTTGAACTTTTCCCGAAACTTCATTGACGCATTCCAACTAATAACCTTCACTTATAAACCCTCTCCCATTCCATTAGTTACTTAACTTTCTTTGCATGCTTAACCATCGCTTCCGCCCAGCTGTGCGGGTGGTTGCTGTTTGAATCATTAACTTTCTCAATTTCAACATGCATTTTGACCGTAAATTCCATTCCTCACGTGTCCTCCTACAATTGATTTGCTAACAAAAAAACGCCTGGAGATATTCTCCAGACGTCATGAAGAATATCGCTATACACTGGAGCACGTTGCCTTCGCGAAAGGTACGTTGCTGCTGGGTCATCGTGTGTATCCACTATGCCAGCTCTTTATATTCCTAGCCGTTTAATTTATTTTATGTTATACAGAAGAATTTTTAAATGTCAACTACTAATATATTTCCAATTAATTCAGTCCTATTTGCCGCACTTAACTAATACCTTGCAAACCGTTATTTATCGTTTGAGTTTCCCTTTATAAAGGACCCTTAAGCTAAGGTGCATTTTAATTGGCTTGCGCAATTTTCTTTTGAGTTTCTTCGATTGATTTATTTATCTTATCTTCAAATTGAATGATTTTTTCAGCATCGTCTTCTTTTATACTTCCCCGAAGATTTGATAATTGAACTTTTTCTTTGATTTTGATCATTTGTTTCAAAACTTCATCTTAAATCGCTGAATTAATTCTTCCGGCATAAATAGAAATTACGTTAAATAATAGCGCAATATCATTGAAGAAAAAACAAAAAGTTGTTGAATCGTTAAAGTGATCCGGAATTGAATTTTCAAATACATCTAAACTACTGCTTATAATAAGCGAAGTATTTCCATCGCCTCTTTGCATTTTATTCAATGTATTTACAATTCCAATCGCTAATGTTGCAACGTTATTCTCCCTTATATCGATTAAATTATCATCTACTTTCGCTTTTAAATTAGTTGTTTCAACCATTCTTTTTTCCATTTCTGCATTTCGTTGTTTTTGTTTATTTTCAAGCTCTTCAATTTGCTTTTTAAAGTTTTTAAAAGAAATTAGTCCGTATATTGCAACGCCAATCGTAACAATCGCAATAAGACCAGATAATATTGAAATCGCAATTGCAATCCAATTAAACATATGATTATCCATATCATAAACTTGATTTGCCGATATATTCACAATTAATTTAGTCATCAAATTCTTCCTTCTTAAAATTCATTTATCCTAAATAAACAAAAAAATCGCTCCATTTCCAGAGCGAAGATCCGGCTGATATTCTTTTACTTTTCATCGAGAATAAAAGCTTTTTCTTTAACGGTCTTATTTTACCTTCTTTAATAAAAAAAACAACTAATTTAAAAGATCAAATCCGCCCCTCCAATTCTATATATTGTGCATAAATTCATTTACAATTCTATATATTGTGTTAATATAAATTTAGCAACTCTTTTAAAGGTGGGGATCGCAATGCCTAAAACTTATATGATTTCTTACAATTTAAAATCTCGTAATCGCAAATATTTTGATATGCTGCGCTCAATCCAAAATTTAAATGGAACCAATATTCACCTCCAAGATTCACTCTGGCTTGTAAAAACAAATGAAACTCCAGATACAATGTACCAAAAGTTCCATAAAATTCTTAATGATTGTGACTCTTTATTTATTTGCGAACTTGTACCGAATTATCAAGGACTGGCTTCTCCTGCTGACTGGGAATTTATTGAAAAATATACCTTCAGGTAAAGCCTTGCTGTCATAAAGTGATCATTATTCAAATCCATATAAACCGAATATCAATATTGATATATATTAGAAATTCTTATTGTCCATGCAAGGTGTTTTTTTATAAAAACAATTTTAATATTTTAATGATATAAAAAATCCACGAACCGTCGTATTCGTTGCTAACATTCGGATCCAATATAGTTAACGCCCTAATTCCACTTGCGTCCTTTATTATACTCAAGTTTGGCTTTCATCACGTCCAGCGGATCAACATCTAAACGATCACACATGTAAAACAGATAAATTAGTGTGTCCGCAATTTCACCCTTTAAATGCGTTTTTTCATCTTTGCTTAACTTATCACTTGTCTTTTTCCACTGAAAGATCTCTAAAATCTCCGCAGCTTCAACATTTACAGACTTTGCTAAATTCGGTAAAGAGTGCGCCTCATCCCATCCACGCGCATTTCTAAAATCAATAAGCTCCTGCATTAATTTTTGATGATCCATAATAAATTGCCTCTTTCCGTTTTCACTCTTCTTTTATTATACCGTATAAAAAACAACCTTTTCTTAATCAAATCTGATCAAGTGGTCAAAGATCATCCTTATTATCAAAATAAGATACGATCTCCGAATCATTTTCTTTAAGTTCTTAGCGCACTGCTTTGGTTAGTTAACTGTTCTTCTGTTATTTTCTTTTTCATCTAGTTACTTAGTTTTCTTTACGTGACGTGCTTAATCATCGCTTCAGGCCAGCTGTGCCGATGATTGTTGTTTGAATCATTAGCTTTCTCAATTCCAACATGCATCTTAACCGTAAACCCCATTCTTCACGTTTCCTCCTTCAATCAATTTGACTAACAAAAAAACGTCTGGAGATATTCTCCAGACATCATGAAGAATATCGCTATACACTGGAGCACGTTGCCTTCGCGAAAGGTACGTTGCTGCTGGGTCATCGTGTGTATCCACTCTGCCAGCTCTCTATATTCCTAGCCATTTAAGTGTAATTCATATTATACAGGATCGATTTCAACTGTTAACCATGATCATATAGTTTAAACTTTGAATCAATTGCTAAAATATAGAAAATATTTCGGTTAATTTTACCAACTACCCGCCCATTTTTTGATAATCTAAAAATCCAGAATCCTTCTTCACAGTCAGAATTCCGCTCTTGCTGAAACTCTGAGTGTAATCTTAAACTCTTAATTTCGCTTTCAGAAATTTTTTCCAAACCATTGTTTTTTGCACGAGCAAGCAAAGCAACTTTATCTTCTTGTGAAAGACTTTCCAAAACCTGAACCAATTTTAATTTGATCTTTTTTTCGTGATTTTTTAAATCATAATTCCTATCAAGTGTAATAAAAGAAAAGTTAAATGTTAGTCGTTGATGCGGGTAACGTTTGACTACTATTGTTTTAATTTCATGTTGCAGACTTTGAATCTTCATCTCATTCACTCACAATTTTTGAAAAATACTTTTTCATCTCATCATCGGTAATGACTTCACTTTGCTTCGTATTCTTCCATGGTGATTCCTTGTGAGTCTGCTTCAGAAGCTGTGAATGTATCCCAAACGGTATTTAATACACCGTTAACCTTGGAATTTGCACTCAATTCATTATAATCATCGATATCATTTTCCGAAACTTCACCAACAATTTCACGCTGTCCTTGATATTCCTGATGGACTTTTGAAACTGCCGGGCCATATTTCCAAGCTAAAATATCATCTGGAAACATTCGGTGCTTTAAATATACGAGACTTACACCTTGAACATAATACAGGAGTTTCATTGCTTTCATCTGGGTTAGTTCTTCTGCGTCTTTATTTTCAATTAACTCGGCCTTGTTTTTGACCCGCATCCAATTAACAATTTTCAAAACATTGTACATCACTTTCGCCTCCAATCTTCTTAATCTATATTAAAATGGATTCCGCCATGACTGTCAATCAAATTTTGAATTAAAAAAAGGCCGCACCCCGTCGAGTGCGACCTTTAACCGTTCAGTTTAAATTGCAACGTCTTGCAATTTAAACTAATCGGTGATATTCATTTGAACTCTATCTTAGAGAGTGCTTGAAGCACCACGGTAGATTGAACCACGACGGCTGTCTACTGTGACTGTTTCGCCTTCTTTGATAGCGTCTGTTGCATTTTCAGCACCAACAACAACTGGGATACCCATTGAGATACCAACAACAGCTGCGTGTGATGTTAAACCACCGTTTTCAACAACTAATGCTGATGCCTTTTCGATTGCTGGTAAGTAGTCCTTGTCAGTTGTCTTTGTTACAAGTACGCAACCTTCTTCAGCTTTCTTGTTAGCTTCGTCTGCTGACTTAGCAATTACGGCTTTACCGATAACTGTTTCTTCACCAACACCTTGGCCCTTAACTAATGCAGAACCAACTAATTGGATCTTCATGATGTTTGTTGTACCTTTTTCGCCAACAGGAACACCGGCAACGATTAAGATCAAGTCGCCTTCCTTAGCAAGGCCAGCCTTCTTAGCTTCTTCTGTAGCTAACTTGAACATTTCATCTGTTGTAGCTGGCTTTTCAGCAACAACTGGATATACGCCCCAGTTAACCATCAAGCCGCGACGTGTACGATCGTCGAATGTTACGGCTAAGATGTCTGCATCTGGACGATACTTAGAAATCATCTTAGCTGTGTAGCCTGATTCTGTAGCGGCAACAATTGTCTTGATGCCTAAGTTTTCAACTGCTTCTGCAGCTGCACGACCAATTGCTTCTGTAACGTCTGTCTTGTCGAAGTCGTTGATTGAGAAGTTCTTGTATTGACGTAATGCGTTTTCAGCCTTAACGTCGATCCGTGCCATTGTTGCAACAGCTTCTACAGGGTAGTCACCGTTTGCTGATTCACCTGAAAGCATTGTTGCGTCTGTCCCGTCAAATACAGCGTTAGCAACGTCTGATGCTTCGGCACGTGTTGGACGTGGGTTTTCAATCATTGAGTCAAGCATTTGTGTAGCTGTGATAACCGGCTTACCAACAGCGTTGCACTTCTTGATTAATGACTTTTGTACCAAAGGAACATTTTCAGGTGGGATTTCAACACCCATGTCACCACGAGCGATCATCAAACCATCTGAAACCTTCAAGATTTCATCAAAGTTGTCAATACCTTCTTGTGATTCGATCTTAGGGAAGATTTGAACGTGTTCCATGTGCTTTTCTTCAAGTAATTCACGGATATCTAAGATATCTTGTGGCTTACGTACGAATGAGGCAGCGATGTAGTTGATTTCGTGATCCAAACCAAAGCGGATATCGCTTGAGTCTTTTTCTGTGATCCCTGGTAAGTTGATTGATACGCCAGGAGCGTTAACACCTTTACGTGAACCTAACACACCTTCGTTCAATACTTTACATACCAATTCACGGTTTGCGTCATCTTTCTTTTCGATTTGCATGTCGATCAAACCGTCATCAAACAATACGTGGCCGCCTTCGTGAACGTCATCGTAAAGTCCTGGGTATGTAACAGCGATCTTTTCCTTTGTACCTTCGATTGAGTCGTCCATTGAGATCCGAACTTCATCGCCGATGTGGAATTCGATCTTGCCGTCTTTTTGAACGGTTGTCCGAATTTCAGCACCCTTTGTATCAAGTAAGATACCAACTGTCTTACCAGTCTTCTTTTCAGCTTCGTGAACAAGGTTTAACCGACCTAAGTGTTCTTCGTGGTCACCGTGTGAGAAGTTGAAACGGAATACGTTTGCGCCAGCTTCGATCAACTTAACGATTGTGTCTAAATCGTTACTTGCTGGTCCAAGTGTACTAACAATCTTTGTCTTTTTCATGAGTTAGTTCTCCTTCTGTCAAATTAGAATCTTAAACGATCATTTAAGTCAAGCAATGAGACATCTGTCTTGTGCTTGTGGTTTTCCAATGTGTCAATGATATCTGTGGCAACAAGCTTGTTGTCGTGGATACCAATGGCCAAACCACCTTTACCTTCAAGTAATAAACGTACGGCATAGTCGCCTAACCGGCTTGCCAATACCCGATCCTTAGCTGTTGGCACACCACCACGTTGGATGTGAGCCAATGTTACAGCCCGGCTGTCAAAGTCGCCGTATTGATCTAATTTTTCTTTGAATTCTTGTGCTGACATTACGCCTTCAGCAAGAACGATCAAAGCGTGATCTTTGCCGTTTTCACGGTTTTCTTTGATCTTGTTTGCGATTGCTTCAATATCATAATCGCGTTCAGGAATAACGATTGCATCCGCACCTGCAGCAATTCCAGCCCATAATGCGATATCGCCTGCTCCCCGACCCATAACTTCAACAACGAATGTCCGTTGGTGTGAAGTTGCAGTGTCGTTGATCCGGTCAAGGGCTTCGGTTGCAACATTTACTGCAGAATCGAACCCGATCGTAAAGTCTGTTCCTGGAATATCGTTATCGATCGTTCCTGGAACCCCGATTGAATTGTAACCGTGCTTTGTAAGTTTTTCAGCACCGTGATATGAACCATCGCCGCCGATAACAACTAAAGCATCAATCCCGAACTTCTTAAGTTGTTCAATCCCTTGAAGTTGAACTTCTTCTTGGGCGAATTCTGGGAAACGAGCTGAATAAAGAATTGTACCGCCACGATTGATAATGCCGTCTAATTCTTTAGAGTTCATCTTAAAGATGTTACCTTCAACTAACCCTTTGAATCCGTAGTTGATTCCATAAGCTTCGAGACCAGCGCTCATTGCAGAACGAGCAATGGCACGAACAGCGGCGTTCATTCCTTGTGAATCGCCACCGCTTGTAAGAATACCAATGCGTTTCACTTGTTTTCACCTCGAGTAATAAATCTAATAATATACATTCTCCGGTTACTATCTTATCACTTTTAAATTTAGTTGTCTTTAAATATTTTCAATTATATTTAAGGATTTTCGGAGGATTTAAGGGTTCCTGCGCACTTGATGGTTTAAACCAATTTTACTAATTTTTTATTGAAGGACAACGTTACCCTTCCCGAGTAATTGAACCAATTTTGCCCTGGTTTGTGCTGAATCACTTAACCAGTACTGTTGCTCCATTGCAATTTTTCGTTGCCGCTGTTTTTCGTAAACGATCACCGGAACCGAGCCGTGATTTTGCCGCATTACTTGCAATAACTGTTGCTGCAAAGGCGCATTCAACTGATCAACGCGCAAATAATAACAGCGATCACTGATTTCAGCGGCCCGTTGAATCGTATTTGCAACCAAATTCAGCTTGCCGTTCCGTTCTTGAACCTTACCGGTGATCATCAAAACTTCACCCGAATGCAACAGCCCGCCAAATTGAGCAAACTGTTGCGGAAAGACCGTCATTTCGATTTCGCCGGTTGGATCACTGACATCGACAAAGGCCATCTGCGTCTGGTTCTTAGTCCGAATCAGCTTAACGTGTTTAACATATAAAATCGTCCGCACAAAATTCGTGACTTGAATCCGATTGACCGGAACCGTACGATAAATTTCAATCAGTTTCCGGTATTGATCGATCGGATGCCCGGATACGTACGTTCCAAGATATTCGGCTTCCTTTTCCAATAACTCGTTGGCAGATAACCCTGCCGTCGGCGCCGTCTTCTTTGGCATCAACTGTTTCAGCAAATCAACGTTGCCGCCGCTTAACTTAATGCCCTCAAGAATTCCCGGCATTTCCGCAAGCAAATGATTGCGATCGGAATCAAATGAATCAAATGCGCCGGCATAGATCAGAGCTTCCAACGTTTCCTGATTTAAAAACTTATTATCAATGCGCCGAATGAAATCGACTAAACCGTGGAAATAGCCATTTGCATTCCGTTCATTCAAAAGCGCCTGAATAAAGTCGATCCGCAACTTTCGAATACTCCGGAATCCAAAGTAAATTTCATGATTCTTTAAAATAAAGTAGATCTGACTTTGGTTAACGTCCGGCAAATGAACTCGAACGCCGCGTTCACGCGCTTCCATCACGTAATTGCGCGTCTTTTCAGAAGCACCAACAACGGAATTTAGGACCGCTGCATAAAAGGCTGCCGGATAATGACATTTAATGTACGCCAACTGAAAAGCTAATTTTGAATATGCCACCGAATGCGAGCGGTTAAAGCCATAGTTTCCGAATCGTTCGATAAATTCGTAAACTTGAATTGCATCCGCCTGCTTATATCCTTTCCGCATCGCTCCTTGGATAAACTGATCCCGCATCCGGTCAATTACATCCTGCTTCTTTTTACTCATTGCCCGCCGCAGCAAATCCGCTTGGCCAAGCGTAAAACCGCCCATTTCAGACGCCACCTGCATAACCTGTTCCTGATAGACAATAATTCCGTAAGTCAGTTGCAAAATTGGTTTTAACCGCGGATTCGGGTACGTGATCGGTGCCTGGCCGTTTTTCCGCCGAATAAACTCATCAATATTTTGAATTGGGCCCGGGCGGAACAGCGCGTTAGTTGAAACGATATCTTCAAATCGTTGCGGCCGCAACTGTTCCAAAACGTTCCGGATCCCGCTTGATTCGAATTGGAAGATCCCGGCAGTATCCGCTTTTTGAAAGACTTGCAACGTTTTCGAATCTTCCAAACTGATTTGGTGAATGTCAAAATTTCGATCAAAGTCGCGTTTAACAAAGTGAATCGCATTATCCAAAATCGTTAAGTTCCGCAATCCAAGAAAATCGATTTTCAACAAGCCGACCTCTTCAACCTGCTCCTTCGCAAATTGGGTCAGGTAAATTCCTTCACCACCGATCTGCACCGGAACAAATTCCCGCAAATCATGATCACTCAAAATCACCCCGGCAGCATGCGTACTGTACTGCCGCGGCAAGCCTTCAAGTGCCATCGCAGTTTGATAGATTTTTTGGTTTAATTTACTATCAGCCAGCATATTGCGTAAGGGTTGCGACTGCTGGTACGCATTCTTTAACGTAACATTGTGCAGCCGTGGCATGGCCTTTGACCAGTTAGAAACTTCAAATGTGTTCTGGCCCATTACCCGACTGACATCACGAATCACCTGCCGCGCATTCAGGTGCGCAAACGTAATGATCTGGGCCATGTGCGTTTGCCCGTATTTTTGATGAACGTAGTCAATGATCTCATCTCGTTTTTGGTCAGGAATATCCAAATCGATATCCGGCATTTGCGCCCGCTCTTCATTTAAGAACCGTTCAAACAGCAAGCCGTATTCAATCGGATCAACGTCGGTAATAAATAAGGTATATGAAACCAGCGAACCGGCTGCGGAACCCCGTCCTGGTCCCACTAAAATATCATGCGTATGGGAGAAATTCGTAACGTCCCACACGATCAAAAAGTAATCATCAAACCCCATCCGGTGAATGACTTCCAATTCGTGGTCAAGCCGTTGCTGGTACTGTTGCGGATCAGCATTCGGAATCTGAGCTAGCCGCTTCTTCAAGCCTGCCTGGCAAAGTTGCCGCAGATACGTTGCCGAATCAATTCCATCCGGCGTTGCGTAATGCGGTAATTGGGTTGGCGGAAATTCAAGGTTGATTTGAATTTGATCAACCACGTCACATGCCGTTTGCCAACAGTCTTCAAGGCCCGACTGAGTAAATTCTTGACGCAATTCTTCACTTGATTTAAGGTAGTCTTCGCCTTTTATCGGGGATGCAAGCTGCTCCGGCATCAACTTTGCGTTTGTTCCAATCGCATTTAAAACCTGCAGATCAAATGCTTCCTCAGGATGAAGATACTTAACTGGCTCATTTGCGATCAATCGAATCCCAGCCTGATTTTGAAGCTGGCGCAAACCGTAAACCAGGTCATCGTCCATTTGCGGGTTAACACTTAAATAAACATCTTCGGGTTGCCAAAACCGCAACAACTGCTTTCCAAAATCAGCTGCGACTTCAAAACTATGATTGCGGATTCCCGCAAAGACTGGTGATTTCTCAGTAATGATCACCTTTAAATCTTGCGTGAATGCTTGAATTTGTTCCAGTGTTAGCGGACCTTCGCCTGCTTCATATCCGTTGACCGTCATCTTGGCTGACGAAATTTTCATTAGATTTTGGTAGCCGTTCTTATTTTGCGCTAATAAAATGATTTCTTGGGGATCCGTCCCCTTACCGTTCAATTGCAATGTTAATCCGATCAACGGCTTAATGCCGGCTTTTTGACATGCATGGTAAAAGTCAAGCACACCGTACATTACATTAATATCCGTTAATGCCAATGCCTGGTAACCCAGTTCTTTCCCGCGATTAACATATTCATCGATTTTTAATGTACTCTGCAACAAACTGTAACTGCTGATTACCTGTAATGGACTAAACATCACAATCTCCTTTCTAATCACTATTATCCTTATTATATCAGATTCGATAAGATTCTCTTAAAGAACGATTTGAAAAAATTATCAAACTATACTAGACTACAAGTAAAGAGGTGTTGTTAACATGTTAAAACAACTTACAATTCTCTTCTGGTGCGCAATTTATGGTGAAGTATTCGGATACATTATTTCCGCTTTGAATGGTGCTCCATTCAACTTTGTAACAAGCGGCTTGATCCCAATGATTGCCGGCTGGATCTTAATTAATTTTGTATCGATGTTTCTTAAAGCACCGAACGCCAAAGAAGAAGGTAAAAAATAAAGGCTGCGATTTACCGCAACCTTTATTTTTATAGAAAAATTTTAATAAATCATTTCAATTTTAGTTTGGCTTTGAATTGATTTTTAAAACTATTCATGTAAAATAAAGTTTGTGCAATCGGTTGCACTAAAAATTCCTCTCTTATAACTTTATTTCACTAAGTATCTCTTCCAGTATTCCATAGATACTTGCTCTTACTCATTAAAAACCCTATATAATGTAAAAGTACATAAGAGAGTTAAGAGAAGTTCGCAATGAACTTCTTTTTATTTTAAATTTAATGTGAAAAATTTGTAATTTAAATAAACATTTTTCTAATATGTGTTGCTTATTTTTTGTAATTGATTTACCATTAAAGATGGTTAGAAACTCAACTAACCCTATAAAGATAAATCTTCATTGATACTTTATAGTTTTGCTTAACGTTATGAAAGAAGCTGGACTTAGTTGTCCAGCTTCTTTTTCGTTTAATTTGATTTTTTCGCATCTTCAATAATGCGTTGATTTAACCTTCCGATGCGGTACAGCATCAGCATTAAACTCTTTTCCAATACTAACACGTCCGGAACCGCAACGTAATGCAACGTTTGATCATCATCTAACGAGCTTAGTTCAATTCTCAAATTTTCATTCGTTGCAACCCGACTAAATCCTTTGATCAACGTTTTCCGGGTCCCGATATAAACAATAAAATACCCATATTCATTTTTGATTCGAACAGAATATAATCCGTCAACCGATCCAAGTTCACTCTTTTTGAGCGCAACTTGAGTCAATAACCCCATTAAATCCTTATTTAATTTCAACTTTCCCGCTCCCTTACCTGTGGTAGGTTCAGTTTACCGGAATTGTTTTGGAATGGAAAGTAGATTGAAAAGGATTAATATATTTTTAAATAATTGACCTTTTAATTGTCGTTAATTGAACGTCCTTCGCTTCTTAGTTTTTCATAGTACGTTTGAATTTCACCTGAACCTAAGAATGGACGAATTTCACTAAAGTGTTGATCGATATAATTATGCGCTTGATCTGCCGTATAACCGCATTTTTTAATTAAATATGATGTAACCGTATAGCCGCTATTCCATAACTCATGAATATTATGATAGCCGGCAAAAGTATGATTACTTGCGTTATATAACTCACCGTTTCCTTGATTATTTGCTACCACTGAAGACCGTGAATTAATATTATTAGTTGACCGACTACTAAACTCAACCTGATTTTGACTTTCTGATGATTCACTTTGCAAACTTTCGCTGTTTAATTTGTTTGAGCTTAAAGACTTGGTTTCAGAACTTTTTTGACTTACTCGAACCGTTTCTTGATTTTCATGATGATGAGTATAAACCGAATAGCCACCTGCTCCAATTACTGAACCGCCAACTAAACATAATAAACCAATTCCGAATTTACCTAATCCCATAGTATCTTCTCCTAACTTCAATTTAACCCTTAAACCTTTCAGCGACCCCAACGTAAAGAGTTAAATTGATAATTAATATTTATAATAAAATTAATTATAAATAGGATTTACTAATATCAAATTCAGAAAGCATTAAAAAAAGGATAAGTTTAGCACTTATCCTCTTTCATTATTCCGCCTGATCATCCTCAGCCTTAAATACCAAATTATCATTTGCACCCAGGCCAATCGTAACGACACTGTGTGGCATTACTTTGCCAGCAATGATCTTCTTGGCCAATGGCGTTTCTACGTGAGTTGTAATAAAGCGTTGTAATGGTCGCGCACCGTATGCTGGATCGTAGCCTTCCTTGGCGATCCACTTCCGCGCGTCATCGTTGATCTTCAATTCAATTTCTTGTGAGCTTAAGCGCGCTGATAATTGACCAATAAACTTATCAACGATCTTTTCAATGGCGTCAAAGGTCAATGGGCTGAACGTAATAATATCGTAGATTCGGTTCAAGAATTCCGGTTTAAAGTGAGCTTGAGCCAGTTTCATGACTTGTTCCTTGGTTTCTGACGAAATGACGCCATCTTCCTTGACATTATCCAATAAAATTTCAGATCCGAGGTTCGACGTCATGATCAAAATTGTATTCTTAAAGTCAACCGTCCGGCCTTGACCATCCGTTAACCGCCCGTCATCTAAGACTTGAAGCAAAATGTTGAAAACGTCTGGATGTGCCTTTTCAATTTCATCAAACAAAACGATCGTGTACGGGTTGCGCCGAACCGCTTCGGTCAACTGACCGCCTTCTTCATAGCCGACATAGCCGGGAGCGGCCCCAACAAGCCGAGATACTGATGCTTTTTCCATGTATTCACTCATGTCGATCCGCACCATGTGCTTTTCAGAATCAAATAGATTCTCTGCAAGCGCCTTGGCAAGTTCGGTCTTCCCAACCCCGGTTGGTCCAAGGAACATAAATGATCCTAATGGTTTTGATGGATCTTGCAAGCCAGCCCGCGAACGCAAAACGGCATTGGCAACAGCATCCACGGCTTCATCCTGCCCAATGACCCGTTTATGCAAACTATCAGCCAAGTGCAGCAATTTTTCCCGTTCACCCTGAACTAATTTAGCAACCGGAATACCCGTTTCCCGGCTAACGACTGCTGCAATTTCATTTTCGGTAACGGACTCTTCAACCAGCCATTCATCCGGCCGGTCTGATTTTTCAAGATCTTGTAATTCCTTCTCCAACGTTGGAATTGTGCCGTGTTGCAGCTTTGCAGCCTTTTCCAAATCATAACTGCTTTCCGCATTTTCCAATTCATGCTTAGCCTTATCCAATTCAGCTTTTTTATCACTGACCTTTTGAATATCAGCCTTTTCATTTTCCCACTTCAATTTCAACTGGTTGACCTTTTCGCGGGTATCAGCTAATTCCTTTTGAAGTTCTGTCAAGCGTTTCTTTGAAGCACTGTCAGTTTCCTTCTTTAACGCTGCTTCTTCAACTTCCTGCCGCATTAATTGCCGGGTAGCCTGGTCAAGTTCATTCGGCATCGAATTCATTTCAACTTGAATTTCAGCACAGGCTTCATCGACTAAATCAATGGCCTTATCCGGCAAATAACGGTCCGTAATGTAACGATTTGATAACGTTGCGGCTGCCACCAGCGCATTATCATGGATTCGAACTCCGTGGTGAATTTCATACCGTTCCTTCAAGCCCCGTAAAATCGAAATTGTATCTTCAACAGATGGTTCTTTAACAAGCACCTTTTGGAACCGCCGTTCAAGCGCCTTATCCTTTTCAACGTATTCGCGGTATTCGTCTAAGGTCGTTGCGCCGATCAAATGCAGTTCACCCCGCGCAAGCATCGGCTTCAGTAAGTTGCCGGCATCCATGCTACCTTCGGTTTTCCCGGCGCCGACAATGTTATGGATTTCGTCAATAAAGAGAATAATTTGCCCTTGGCTCTTTTGAACTTCCTTTAATACTGCCTTTAACCGTTCTTCAAATTCACCGCGGTACTTTGCCCCCGCGATCAGTGATCCCATATCAAGCGAGAAAATCGTCTTATTCTTCAGATTTTCCGGCACATCGTTTTTCGCAATTCGTTGGGCTAAACCTTCAACGATCGCCGTTTTCCCGACACCGGGTTCCCCGATCAAGACTGGATTATTTTTACTTTTCCGTGAAAGGATCCGAATCACGTCACGAATTTCGTCATCGCGGCCGATGATCGGATCTTGCTTGCCGCTGCGGGCCTGCTTTACTAAATCAACCCCATATTTTTCAAGGGCCTTATACTGTTCTTCCTGATTTTTACTTGTCACGTGCTCACCGCCTCGTAAATCATCAATAATTTGTTTTAATTTTTCCTTCGTAACACCATGATTTTCAAGGAAAAGTTTGAATGGATTATACTGCAGATTCATTAATGCCAAAATCAACGTGTCAACCGCAATAAATTCATCGCCAAGCTGCTTTTTCAATTCGTCTGCTTTCTGCATTAATTGGAAAAGGTTTTGGCTTAAAGTCTGACCGTATTGAACATTGCCCTCAATTGAAGAAATCTGATCAATTTCATGGTCAAGTTCTTGATTAACTTCCTTTAAGTTTAATCCTGCCTTTTGATAAATATCCTCGCCTAAGTTCCCTGGTTGAACCAGATACTTAAACAAATGTGGAATGTCGATTTCCTGCTGGTGACGGGTAATCGCAATTTGTTGGGCTTCCGCGATCGCATCTTGAACTGCTTGGGTAATACTGTCATTATTCATTTGATTCACTCCAATCGTTAGTGTAGTTAAAATAACTTTTTATGCTAAATTTTGCGAATTACAATTTCTATGCTATAATCTTGCAATTAGTAAGTGATAGGTGGTAATTTTATGATTTTGAGTTATTTAATGCTTGCAATCATTGTTTTTATTGCTGCCCTTGTTCAAAGTACCAGCGGATTTGGCTTTGGAATCATCTTCATGGCCATTATGCCGCTAATTTTGCCTTACAAGGAATGCAACGTTTTAACCTTAGCGACCGTCCTTTGCTTACAGGCTTACACCGTCATTAAGTTTCGTCGGCACATCAACTACCGAATGGTGATCATTCCGGCAATTGCCGCTTTGATTTTCGGAAGCATTGGCGTGCACTTAATGATCAGTATGAGCGGGACCGCAATGAACTTTGTTTTAGGAATCTTCCTTTGGGTACTTGCATTTTACTTAATTTTTCTTGCAAGCCGGGTTCATCTTAAGAAGAATCCGATTACCGGATTCTTCGCTGGTTCCTTTGGCGGCTTTATGGATGGGATGTTTGCCATTGGAGGACCGCCAATGGTTGCCTACTTCGATTCGGTCATGACTGACCCGATGGAATACCAAGCAACCCTGCAACTTTATTTTATGATCACGACCGTGAATGTCCTGTTCAATAACATTATTTGCGGAAACTTCACTGCCAAGTTAGTTGCACCCCTTTCAATTTCAATCGCCTGCTGCTTAGTCGGCACAACGCTGGGAATGCACTTTACGCAGAAAATTTCGATGAAGCTTGTGCGCAAATTAGCATACACCATAATGTTGCTCGCAGGTGCATATCACATTATCAAAGGATTTATCGGTTAAAAACAATGATTACAAAATGAGGCTGAGACATATGTCCCGGCCTCATTTTTTCATTACTTTTTAGAATTTATCTTTTAACTTGTCAAAGAACCCTTCATTGACCTTTTCATTTGATGCTTTCGCATACAACTTCAAAGCTTCGCGTTGGCCCTTGTTCAGTTTCTTTGGAATTTGAACGTGAACGGTAACTTTTTCATCCCCGTTACCTGAACCCCGCAATTTCGGAGCCCCTTTACCTTTCAAACGGAAAGTTGTTCCTGATTGCGTTCCGGCTGGAATGTTTAACTTCACATCGCCGTGAACGGTCTTGACTTGGATTTCTGAACCAAGCGTTGCCTGAACAAAGCTGATTGGTTGATCAAGGTAGATCTCAGCGCCATCACGTTTAAACGTCTTGCTTGGAGCAACGCTGAAGATGATGAATAAGTCACCATAAGGACCGCCGTTATAGCCGGCTTCACCTTGACCTTGCAAGCGCATTTGGTTGCCATCTTCCACTCCGGCGGGAACGGTTACTTCAACCGCATGCTTTTCGCTTACCCGGCCAGTTCCGTGACATGTTGGACATTTTTCCTTAATTTCTTTTCCGGTTCCGTGACAAACATCACATTCTTGTTGGGTCATCATGCGGCCAAGCGGCGTTTGCCGTTCAACCTGAATAACTCCCCGTCCATGACATTTTGAACATGTAACCGGTGATGTTCCGGGCTTAGCACCCGAACCATTACAGTTTTTGCAAACGGCTTCCCGGTTATATTCGATTTCGGTTTTCTTACCGAAGATCCCTTCTTCAAAGGTCAAATGCATTTCATATTGCAGATCCCGACCTTGACGCGGAGCATTCTGGCTACGAGAACCGCCCCCGCCAAAGAATGAACCGAAAATGTCTTCAAAGCCGCCAGCGCCGCCGAAGTTACTGAAACCGCCAAAGTCGCCGTAACCACCGGCACCGCCGCCACCAAATCCTTGGTCGCCAGTCGTTCCGAATTGGTCGTATTGATCTTTCTTTTGCGGATCACTCAGAATTTCGTAAGCTTCATTGACTTCTTTGAATTTTTCTTCAGCCCCTGGTTCATGGTTCAAATCAGGATGATATTTCTTTGAAAGTTTTCGATAAGCCTTTTTGATTTCAGCATCAGACGCATCCTTGCTGACACCTAAAACCTCATATGGGTCTTTTTGAGCCATTGTTTTCCTCCAACTTTTTCTTAATCTCTGTTTTAGCCTACCATTTGTTAAAATAAAAAGTCAAAGACCAAAGCGGACTTTGACTTTTTATCCAATTAAATGACAATTAGTTCTTGTCATCTGGGTCTACTTCTTTAAAGTCCCCATCAACTGTGTTGTCATCATTGTTATCGTTTGATGATGCATTGCCGGCATTAGCTGCACCGTCAGCGGCACCGCCTTGAGCCTGTTGTGCTTGTTGAGCTTGTTGGTATAACTTAACTGACATATCTTGGATAAGTTTTGTTAAATCACCCTTCTTAGCCTTCATATCATCAATGTTGTTTGCTTCTTGAGCTTTCTTCAAAGCATCACGAGCATCTTCGATCTTCTTAACTTCATCTTCACCGACTTTGCCTTTGATTTCTTCAAGGGTCTTGTCTGTTTGGAATAATAGTTGATCGACTTCGTTCTTAAGATCAACTTCTTCTTTCCGCTTCTTGTCGGCAGCTTCGTTTTCCTTAGCTTCCTTAACCATGCGGTCGATTTCTTCATCTGATAAACCTGAAGAACTCTTAATGGTGATCTTTTGTTCCTTGTTTGTTCCTAAGTCCTTAGCTGAAACATTTACGATTCCGTTCTTATCGATATCGAATTTAACTTCGATTTGAGGAACACCACGAGGAGCAGCTGGGATGTCTGTTAATTGGAAACGACCTAATGTCTTGTTGTCAGCAGCCATTGGACGTTCACCTTGCAATACGTGGATATCAACGGCTGGTTGGTTATCTGCAGCAGTTGAGAACACTTGTGATTTTGATGTTGGAATTGTTGTGTTCCGGTCGATCAACTTCGTGAACACACCACCCATTGTTTCAATTCCGAGTGACAATGGTGTAACATCAAGCAAAACAACGTCCTTAACGTCACCAGTAATAACCCCACCTTGAATTGCAGCCCCTAAAGCAACGGCTTCATCAGGGTTAACTGATTCGTTTGGTGTGTGACCAGTTTCGTTCTTAACAAGTTCCTTAACGGCTGGGATCCGCGTTGAACCACCGACTAAGATAACTTCGTCAATGTCAGCGTTTGTTAAGCCGGCATCCTTCAAAGCGTTTTGAACTGGGATCCGGGTCTTTTCAACTAAGTCGTGCGTTAATTCGTTGAATTTAGCACGGGTCAAAGTTGTTTCCAAGTGTAATGGGCCGCTTTCGCCAGCAGCGATAAATGGTAATGAAATTTGAGCTGATGTAACGCCTGATAAGTCTTTCTTAGCCTTTTCAGCAGCGTCCTTCAATCGTTGCATTGCCATCTTGTCTTGTGAAAGGTCAATGCCATTGTCCTTCTTGAAGTTTTCGATCAACCAGTTCATGATGGCGTTATCAAAGTCATCCCCACCAAGGTGTGTATCACCATTTGTTGAGAGAACTTGGAATACCCCGTCACCTAATTCAAGGATTGAAACATCAAACGTTCCACCACCAAGGTCGTAAACTAAAATCTTTTCATCTTTGTCGGTCTTGTCCAAACCATAAGCTAAAGCAGCAGCTGTTGGTTCGTTGACGATCCGTTCAACTTTCAAACCAGCGATCTTACCGGCATCCTTTGTTGCTTGCCGTTGAGCATCGTTAAAGTATGCAGGAACCGTGATAACCGCTTGCGTTACCTTTTCGCCAAGGTATGATTCAGCGTAATCCTTGATGTATTGAAGAATCATTGCTGAAATTTCTTGTGGAGTGTAATCCTTGCCATCAACGGTTACCTTGTAACCTTCTTCACCCATGTGACGCTTGATTGATGAAATTGTGTTCGGATTAGTAATCGCTTGCCGCTTTGCAACTTCACCAACTTGAGTTTCGCCATCTTTGAATGATACAACTGAAGGAGTTGTCCGGTTTCCTTCAGGGTTTGTAATAATCTTTGCTTCTTTTCCTTCAAGAACAGCAACTGCTGAGTTGGTTGTTCCTAAGTCAATCCCAATAATCTTTGACATTCTGATTAAACCTCTTTCTATTTATTATTGTGCGACAACGACCATTGCTGGACGTAAAACACGATCTTTGAGCATATAGCCGTCTTGGTAAACTTCAACGACGGTCTCAGCTTTTTGACCCTTTTCAACAGGAACACTCTTAACTGCTTGGTGTTTCGTTGGATCAAACGGCTGATTCAATGCTTCGATTTTAGTAATTTCATTATCTTTTAAGGCCTTTTCCATGTCCTTAGCAACCATTTCAATTCCGTGCTTCAATTGAGCTGAAGCTTCATCTTCAACTTCAATCTGCAATGCCCGGTTAAGATTATCCATCACCGGTAAAATTTCGGTTGCAAGCTTTTGACCTTCATATTTCAATAATTGAGCTTGTTCATTTTTGAACCGCTTTGTCATATTTTGCATTTCAGCTTCAGCACGAAGATATTTATCTTCCATTTCATCGTACTTGGCTTGCAAATCAGCAATTTGCTGTTCCAAATCTGATTGGTTATCAGTTTGTTCATTTGACTCGGCGTTCAAATCTTCGGCTGCTTTCTTTGAAACATGCTTTTGTTCTTTTTCATCAACGTTTAAGTCTTCTGCAGCCTTCTTATTTGTCCGCTTTTCTTCTTCCTTAGCCAAATCAACACCCCTTTTCCTATTCGTTAAAATTTCGGTAGTAATTGATTAACCGCTTTGATAATTCATCCCGGAACGTATCCAACATTCCGATCACCTGCGAATAATGCATATTCGTTGGTCCAAGAATTGCAATTAACCCATGTCCATGATTACCATCATCGTAAGTTGCAGATACTAAACTGTAATTCAATGCTGAATCATGATCATCATTGATCTTCACAGCAACATCTTCACCATTGCTCTTCACAAGTTCCCGTAAATCAGTTGGCCGGTTGATCAGTGAATACAATGACTTGACCTTTTCAAGATCATCATCCTGAACAAAGTCCAAAACATTGTGCTTGCCGCTGACATACATGTGCTCACGCACCGCCTTGTCAAGAATGTCGCCAAACGTTTCGATAAAGTCATTCGAATTCCGTAAATAGCTTGAAACCTGCGGAATGGCTTTGATTAAATGTTCTGAAACTTCGCTCAACGGTAACCCGACAAGTTCTTCGTTGATCAACCGGATCACCGCCTCAAGCTGGTCGCCGTGAATATTTTCAGGAATACTGAAAATCTGATTTTCAACGGAACCATCACTGGTAACCAGTAAAACCATAACCTGCTGGTTACCTAATGGAACCAACCGGAAACCTTCAACCACGACATCGTTTGAACCAGGTTTTAATGAAATTGCAACGTAATTCGTCATCTGGGATAACAACTGAGCAGATAATGCGACAATGTCATCGACTTTCGCAAATTCATTATTCAATGACTTCCGAATCCGACTGACAGCATTGCGATCAAGTTTATCCGGCTCAAGCAGGTTATCAACATAATAACGATATCCTTCAAGCGACGGAATTCTTCCCGAACTTGAATGCTGCTTCATAATAAACCCTTGACGTTCAAGTGCGGCCATCTCATTCCGAATGGTGGCTGAACTTACGTGAATTGGCAATTGTTCTTGCAACTTTTTAGACCCAATCGGCTGCCCGACATCCGTGTAATTCTGAATAATGGCTTTCAGAATTGACAATTGTCTATCTGTTAACATGTACAATCACCTCTTTAGCACTTAACACCCTCAAGTGCTAAGTCAATTATATATTACATAATATCTGTACCTGCGTCAAGGGTTTTACCCACTTTTTTAGCAGATTAATTAATCGAGTGCTAATTATTTAAAATCTTTTGCAAAATACGCTTGGGTATCGATCTGATCCTGCTTTAGCTGCGCAATCAACTGGTCAACCGATTCAAATTTGACCGGGGCGCGCAGGTATTGATCCCATTCGACTTCAACTTCTTGACCGTATACCATTCGGCTAAAATCAAAAAGATTGATCTCAATCGTCAATGGATTATCACCAAACGTTTCGTTATGGCTGACCGAACACATTCCTTGATACCACTGACCGTCAACTTTGACCCGAACGGCATACACACCGATTCCCGGAATCCATTGGTCGTCTGCAGGCTGAATATTTAATGTTGGGAATCCTAGTTCACGTCCGCGAGCCTCACCGTGAACGACTTTCCCCGGAAAACTGAACCGATAGCCTAACAACTGGTTGACCTTTTCGATTTTACCCTGATCGAGGGCCGTCTTGATCTGCGTTGTCCCGATTTTTTCGGCATTCAACACTTGGCGATCAACCGTCACAACGTCAAACCGCCCCTGCGCAAACTGCGGTAAGGTTTCCATGTTTGCCACATCCGGTTTCCCATACGTGTAATCAAATCCGGCAACGACGACCTTCGCATGCAGATCAGCCATAAAGTGATCAACGAAATATTGCGGCGTCAACTTAGCCATTGCTTCATCAAAGCGCGCAACGTATGCAATTTCGATGCCTTGCTGTTCAAATAACTTCAAGCGCTGCTTTAACGGCGTTACGTACTTGACCGTTTGCGGATCGATGTCGCGAAAGTAAATTTTCGGAAAACGGTCAAACGTCATGATTGCAAGTTTTAAATGACGTCGCGCTGCGATCTCCTTAGCGCATTGAATAACCGCTTGATGCCCGCGATGAACTCCGTCAAAGAAGCCCATTGCGAGCACGACATCCTCATTGGGAATCTTTTGCAAATCAAGCGGTTCAGAAATTTCAATCACTTGCATGTCTTTATCCTTCCTCAGTTAAATCAATCATTTGCTCTGGCCGGTATACTTCTTTTGCCGCATCATACTTGTACAAAGCCCGCGTCTTTCCACCATAATTTAAGACCAAAAATGGGGTATCCGTGTGCATGTACTTTGCTTGAAGGAAACCACCGTTTTTAACGATTTTCCACTGAAAGTCCGTTAAATCAGCTTGCGGATATTTACGGAAGGCATATCCGACCGGGAAAAGAACCTTCTGCAAGTCCTCACCGTGATCCTTAAGGTTCTGCAACTGTGCCAACGAAATTGTCTGGTCAAGCGTGAACCCACCGCTTTCAAGCCGGGTCAGATCGGACATCACTGCAGCCACACCAAGTTTTTTGCCTAAATCAACGGCTAAAGTGCGGACGTAAGTCCCCTTTGAACATTCCACTTCAAACTTGGCTTTCTGCAATCCCGTTGTCGCATCAAATTCACTCGGCGCGGTTAATTTAAAGGATTTGATCGTCACTTTGCGTTGCGGCCGTTCAACCTCTTTGCCAGCGCGCGCATATTCATATAACCGTTTGCCGTGAACCTTAACGGCCGAATACATCGGCGGAATTTGAGTGATCTCACCCGACATTAAATCCATCATCTGCTGAAGCTGATCATCAGCAAATGGTGCTTTTAACGGTGTTTCCTCAACCTTTTCGCCATCAAGGTCTTCGGTGGTCGTGGCAAAACCAAACGTGACTTCGCCGCGATATTTCTTTCCGGATTGCATTAAATAGTTAACAGTTTTCGTCCCCTTGCCAATGCAGATCGGCAAAACGCCGTCAACATTCGGATCAAGAGTGCCACTATGCCCGACCTTCCGCGTTTGAAAGATCCCACGACACTTCATTACCGCATCGTTACTGGTCATTCCGCGGTCCTTGTAAAGTGGTAAAATTCCGTCCATTTGTTCACTTCCTCTTTCCATTTTCCATACTAAAAAGGTGCGACCAAACCACCGTTTATTCCATGGTTTCGTCACACCTTCTTGCTTAAAACTTATCTTGTTGGTGAAGCTTGTTCAACAATTCATCAATGTGGTCACCATACCGCACTGATTCGTCCTGTTCAAATTTAATTTCAGGAGTGACATAGATACTTAAGCGATGGCCTAATTCGCGCCGAATCAAGCCCGTTGCCTTATCTAAGCCGCGTTGTGTTTTTTCCGCATCTGAAGCTAAATCTGAAAGAATACTGTAATAAATCGTTGCATGTTGCAAATCACCAGTTACTTCGACGCCAGTAATTGTAACCCCTTGAACTCGTGGGTCACGTACACGTTTTTGCAAAATATCATTGACTTCGCGCTGAATTTCTTGAGCGAGTCGGCCAACTCGTACTTGTTGTGCCATTTTACCAGCCTCCCTTAATCTTATTCAACTGGAACTTCTTCCATTACGTATGCTTCAAGTTGGTCGCCAACTTTAATGTCGTTATACTTTTCAATCATTAAACCACATTCATAGCCGGCCTTAACTTGTTTAACGTCATCTTTGAACCGTTTCAAACTTGCAAGTTTACCGTCATAGATAACCACGCCGTTCCGGATGACCCGCACACCGCTATCGCGTTGGATGTAACCATCGATGACGTATGCCCCACCGATTGTTCCCAACTTCGATACCTTGTAAGTTTCACGGATTTCAACTTGACCAGTAACCTTTTCTTGATATTCTGGTTCAAGCATCCCTTTCATCGCCGTTTCAACTTCATCGATTGCCTTGTAAATAACATTGTGCAACCGAATATCAACGCCATCTGCATCGGCTTGTTGCTTAGCAAGCGGTGTTGGCCGGACGTTGAACCCGATGATGATCGCATTTGAAGCTTCGGCCAAGGTAATATCACTTTCGTTGATTGCCCCAACGGCTTGGTGAATGATATTGACCCGCACGCCTTCAACATCGATCTTTTGGAAACTTTGAGCAAGGGCTTCAACGGAACCTTGAACATCGGCCTTGATGATCAAGTCAACTTCCTTCATTTCGCCTTCCTTGATCGTGTCAAACAAGTTATCCAATGTAACGTGCGTTGTCTTGCTCCGTTCCTTGATCAATGCTTGTTCAGCCCGCTTTTCACCGGCTGCCCGCGCTGTCTTTTCGTCGTTGAACGTTACGAACCGGTCACCTGAATCCGGAACATCGTTTAACCCAGTGATTTCAACTGGGGTTCCTGGTTTAGCCTTGTGAACAGCTTTTCCGCGATCGTTGGTCATTGTCCGAACCCGACCAAAGGTATTGCCGACAACAATTGGATCACCGACGTGCAATGTACCTTGTTGAACTAACAATGAAGCAACTGAACCTTTACCCTTATCAAGCCGGGCTTCGATTACTGAACCGGCACCATGTTGTTTCGGGTTGGCCTTCAATTCCATCATTTCGGCTTGAAGCAAAATCATATCAAGCAATTCATCGATGTTTTGACCTAACTTAGCTGAAATTTCAACAAAGATCGTGTCACCGCCCCAGTCTTCAGGAATCAAACCGTATTCCGTCAATTGTTCCATCACGTGGTTTGGATTTGCACCTGGCTTATCGATCTTGTTGACTGCAACAATGATCGGAACTCCCGCTGCTTGGGAGTGGTGGATGGCTTCAATTGTTTGCGGCATTACCCCGTCATCAGCAGCAACGACTAAGACGGTAATATCAGTAATGTCAGCACCTCGCGCCCGCATGTTCGTGAAGGCAGCGTGTCCTGGAGTATCCAAGAAGGTAATTGTCTTCCCGTCGTGCTTGATTTGGTAAGCCCCGATGTGCTGCGTGATTCCACCGGCTTCACCCGCAGTAATGTGGGAGTGTCGTAAGTGGTCAAGCAACGTTGTCTTCCCGTGGTCAACGTGACCCATGATCGTAACAACTGGTGGCCGTGCTTCAAGGTGTTTGTGGTTCTTTTCTTCGTCTTCAAAGAACTTATCGATATCTGAAACATCGACTTCGACCTTTTCTTCAGCCTTGATCCCGTAATCATCAGCTAAGATTTCAATCGTATCCTTATCGAGGGATTGGTTTTGGTTAACCATTACACCCATCATAAAGAGCTTCTTGATAATTTCAGCTGGTTCACGGTGGATCTTCTTCGCAATATCAGCAACACTCATGCCAACCGTGTAAACAAGTGTTTCTGGTAACGGCTTGTTCTTGCGTTGCGGAACTGGATTCTTCTTTTGGTTCCGCCGATCTTGCCGGCGTTCCTTCTTGCTCTTCTTTTTGTTCTTCTTATTGAACTTGTTGCGTTGGAAATCATTACTGTTATTGAAGCCGCCATTGCGCTTGTTCTTCTTGTTAAACTTCTTGTTGTTGCTGAAGTGATTTCCATTTTCACCGTTATCATGTGATTGAGCCTTCACATGGTTATTGTTTTGGTTTGAATGATTATTTGCTGGACGTTGATTCTTAAAGTTCTTGTTCTTTTGATCATTGTGTCCGTCATTGTGTCCGTGATTTTGATTTGCGTGATTTTGTTTCATTTTATTATTGTTGTTGTGAGAATCTTTAGCTTGAACCGGCTTTGAAGCTGCTTTTGGTGCGGGCTTCTTAGCTGGAGCCGGTTGGGCTTGGGCTTTTTGCGGCTTGGCGCCCTTGCCTAAGCTCTTCTTAACCGTTTGTTCTTCATTTTCATCAAGCATTGACATGTGATTGCCAACCTTAATGCCGTTCTTTTTAGCAGCAGCTATCACTTCCTTGCTGCTGACATCTAATTCATGTGCGATTTGATATATTCTCTTTTTACTCATATGCAAATCCCTCCATTTCGCGTATTTCAAATCATTATGTTTTCACGCGAAATGGGATTCGCATTATTCAGAAAACAATAATGATTTTAACTTCTTTCCAAAACCGGAATCTGTAACTGCAATGATCGAACGCACCTGTCCAATCGCAACGCTTAGCTCCGTACGCGTAAAGTTCGTTGCCAATGGAACCTGATAACTCTGACACTTATCAGAGAACTTCTTTTGCGTTGTTTGTCCGCAATCCGCAGCTAAAAACACGATCTGCGCTTGATGTTTTTGAATTTTTCTCAAAACTAAATCTTCGCCCGTCGTGATTTTACGTGCTCGTTGCGCTAATCCAAGCAGATTTAAAACTTGCTTTTTATTCATGACCAAACAACTTAATCCGTGCGACCTTGTGATCAACGTAGGCAATCAATTCATCGTAAAAATCATCGCTGATTTTAATTCCGAATGCCTTGTCAAATGTCTTTTCTTCCTTGGCCTGCTTGGCAACATCAACATCAAGGTGGATGTATGCGCCACGGCCGTTTTGTTTACCTGTCGGATCGATTGCAACTTCATTTTCCTTATTCTTTACAACCCGAACAAGTTCCTTTTTGGGAAGCATTTCGCCAGTTACAATATCTTTTCTCATCGGAATTTTCCGTTGACGTTGTGCCATTTTTTAAACCTCTTATTCTTCTGAACCTTCGTCAGTTGCTTCGGTTTCAACTGAAACTTCTTCAACTGGTTCCTCTTCAACAGCTGGTTCAACTGGTTCTGCAACCGTCTTGTCTTCTAAGTTTTCTTCTGCAGCATCGGTTTCTGACTTGATGTCGATCTTGTAACCAGTCAACCGCGCAGCCAAGCGAACGTTTTGGCCGCGCTTACCGATTGCAAGTGAAAGTTGATCGTCAGGAACGACCACGGTGCAGTCATGTTCATTTTCAGGATCGAACCGAACTGCTAATACGTCAGCAGGATTCAATGCATTGGCAATAAAGGTTGCCGGATCTTCATCCCACTTAACGATGTCCATGTTTTCACCCTTCAACTCATTAACGATCTTTTGAACCCGTTCGCCCCGTGGACCAACACAGGTTCCAACCGGATCCAAGTTGTCGATCGTTGCCCGCACAGCAACCTTAGCGCGATCGCCGGCTTCCCGGGCAATTGAAACAATTTCAACTTCACCGTTATAAATTTCAGGAACTTCTTGTTCAAATAACCGTCTTAACAAGTCAGGATGTGACCGGCTAACAAAGACTTGCGGTCCCTTTGAACTGTTTTCAACCTTGTAAATGTAAACCTTGATCTTGTCGTGGGACTTGTATTCTTCACCTTGAATTTGGTCCTTGTGTGACAAAACGGCTTCAACCTTACCTAAGTTAACGTAGATAAAGTGGTTGTCGCGCCGTTCAACTTCACCCGTCACGATTTCATTTTCATACTTAATGTATTCGTTGTAGATGACGTTGTGTTCTTCTTCCCGCACGCGTTGCATGATGACTTGCTTAGCAGTTTGAGCGGCGATCCGACCAAAATCTTTTGGTGTAACTTCAAACCGAATTTGGTCGCCGATTTCATACGCCTTGTTTAATTGCAATGCGTCATCCAAGCTGACTTCCAACCGGGAGTCAAAGACTTCATTAACAACATCCTTAACTGCATATACGTGAATGTCGCCCTTATTTTCATCAAACTCCACTTCAACGTTTTGAGCTTGGCCGTAATTCCGCTTGTATGCAGAAACCAATGCATTTTCCAATGCTTCAATAACAACTTCACGCTTAACGCCTTTTTCCTTTTCAAGAACGTCTAACGCAGTTAGTAATTCCTTACTCATGAAAATTTCTCCTTAGTATATTTGATTAAAACTTAATTGCTAAACGAGCTTTCGCAATTTTATTCCGAGGAATCGTAATTGTTTTGGTCCGTGTTTTATCTTGATATTCGATCGTCAATTCATCAGCTGACAAATCCGTCATCGTTCCTTCATATATTTTACTGCCTTCAAGCGGTTGATACAAAGAAACGTGGATGTATTTGCCAAGTGCCCGTTGATAATCCTTTTCCTTTTTCAAAGGACGTTCGGCACCCGGTGATGAAACTTCAAGATAGTATGCTTGCGGAATTGGGTCCGGGTCGCAATTATCAAGCTTTTCGCTTAATTGATCACTGACCATTGCACATTCATCAATCGTGATTCCTTCCGGCTTATCAATGAACACGCGCAAGTACCAACTTTTACCTTCTTTTACAAATTCAACGTCCACCAATTCAAAGTGATGGTCGTCTAAAATTGGTGTAACTAAATCAGCTACAGTTTCTACTACACTGCTCACTCAATATCCTCCTCGTTTTGCTAAATAACTCCATTCATCAAAAAGAGTGAGCATCGCTGCTCACTCTTACTGAGTTATTAAAATACAATAACTAATATAACAGATAAAGTTGGATTTTTCAAATTATTCTGTTATCGAACCTAATTTTTAATTGCCTTTATAGAAAACAACATAATTTTGACCATTTACTCTTAAAATTTTACTTGGTAAAGATTCAAGATAATTATAATTATCAACCTGGTCTTCTGGAATTATGTATGCGGCCGAACCAGACGTTATTTGTGTTGGAATTGATGGTTGATATTTTTCCTCTAATCTACTAATTTTATGTGGGTTTGGACGTTTAATACACTCTAAAAATTCAATATTGTTACTTGGGCGATCTGAATTATAAAAAGGAAAACCATAATAGGTCTTTACGTGTAAATTATCTAACTCACTTACAAATTTCTTTGAATTATTGAAATCAATAACATAACTTGGAATTTGATTTGCAGTTACTTCTGTGTTTGTATAATCTTTAAAAAAATAATGTGTAAAATCTACACTTACAATGAAAACTGTAAGTAAAATCACAACCTTTACAATTCTTTTTCCTGCCAATTCAAATAATTTTCCTAATCCAATTCCCGCCCATAAATAAGCAATGAATAAAACCACTGCCCAATGAGTAAAATTAGCCTGGACAAAGAGAATTAACGGGATTAATGAGAAAGAAAGAATAATTAAAAATTTAGTAACCACATTCTTTTTTTCCTTAACTACACATACTACACCATAAATCATTAATAAAAACATTAAGAAATAAATCACAGCATAACCGGGAATACTTGTTTGTAACCACGAATCATTTCCTGTGATTAACTGTCCTAATCCTGATGCTAAATTAGATATAACATTATTTATAATATTTCCACTAAACGAGATCATGGAGTTTGCAGCTCTTGTTTGTGGCAGACTTGCTACAGTAAACCATAAAAACTTAAAAGGTTTTACACCTATAAATTGTACTAAAACATAACAAAAGATTGGAAACAGCAATACTGCACTTATAAAAATCAGTCTGTAAATATCTTTTTTATTAAATTTTTCAAGATTATACAAAAAACAAATTGTCCCTATAAAAATAAAAGGTAGCGATATCCATGCTCCAACATAGCAGTAAGCCATTAAATCAATTAACACGATGCCAACGTATCCATATATTTTTTTCTGAGTAAATGATAAAATTATAAACCCAACTGCGAAAATAAACATGGGGACCACAATATTACAATCCATTGCCCAATGACCATACATTAGTAACCATTCAGCTGTCGAAAGACTTACTGATACGCCTAAAATAATTTTAGGAGTAACTTTATTTTTATAAAGTGCAAATATTAAGAAAAGTACACTTAAAATTGTTAAAAACGCCATTGGAAAACGATATGCAACTAAATTCATTCCAAAAGTCTTCATAAATGGAACCGCAAGCCATTCATATAAAATTGATTGTCCTCCCGCTGACACAGAATAAACTGGATTATGGAGTAAGTTACTATCAACACCAAAATGCGCAAGTGACCAACTGTTATAAAAATTAAAGGCTTCGTCACCGAATAGTCCTGGTGCTTTACCTAATCCGTTTAACTCAAAGAAAACAAGGTAGGTCAGTGCCCCCCCCATTACAATTTTTTGCCAACCTTTAAAATATTTCTTTGATACAATTAAAAATTTAAAAATCAGTGTTAAAAAAATTACGGTACAAAAACCTTCCAAATAAATCATTCTAAACTTGCTCCTCAACATTATTAAATTTAATAAACTTATGTTAGCTATCTAATCAAAAATAACTTTTTCTAAAAACCAAAACTAATCCTAAAATCCAACAAATCAATGAACATAAAATTCCTAAAATACTTACCGGACTATATTTATATGATACCGTGATTGGTCCTAATTCTGACGAATTGACTGCAAGCTGTCCATCGTCAGACCGATAAATTTCTACATTCTTACCGTTTCTTTCAGCCTTATATATATCTTTGTAATATAAGACTGGTAATGCAACCTCATGAGAATCATTTAATTTACTAGCATCAAATGTAATTGAATTTGCACCTGATTTAATATTGGATTTATTCATCTTTACAGCCTCGCCATCATTAACAATAGCAATATGATCGTATACATTCGGACATGCAACTTGTTCATTCTGCGGAGCATACATTTCTAAACGGAAGGAAGTATATGTATTATATACACCTGAATTTTTTCTAAATTCTCCGTAACCATTTCGATATGAGTCTGTGTTTTTTAATATTAGTTGCGTCTGAGCAACTTGAGGTAATACCAATCCAACAATAAAACACAAAAAAATAAATAATTTCGAATGTTTTTTATTAGTATTATAACTTGCAATTATTTTAGTAATTAACTCTCCGCCAACGAAAGATTCAAACATTGTTGTGAGCATCAGCAACCTGAAAGGAAATTGAATAATACTAAACACAGTATTATCCAATAAATACCATGGAAAGGCTGTTGAAGACATGGTAAACGTAATACAACTTGCGATATATAACACCTTTGACAAATTAGAAAGTTTTCTAAAATAAATCAAACCCATTATTAAGATAATTACACCACAAACCCCAATGCCATACTGAAAATTCTGACATTCTGCATTTAGCGAACTCATCAGTAGCGTTCCAAAGCCTTGCATATTAAAACTGTTTGATATTGCAGATGCCTGAGAACTAAATTGTTGAGTAATATTTTGATAAATAAATGGAAACAAAAAGACTGCCGAACAGCCAATGCAAATCAACCCTGCTTTAACAAAATTCAAAAGAACTATTTTTTTATTTGAAACTTTTTTAAAGAATACAAGAAATAAAATAAACAAACACAGCGAAATTATAAAAGTCGATAGCAGATGCGTAAGGATAAGCGATGCCATTCCCAAACCTAAAATCAGCCATCCTTTTTTATTATCGGGTTTAAAAAGCGTTATGTAAAAGCCATAAAATGCTATCGGCATAAGAATCATACTTATAAATTCGCCTAAATCAAATCTTCTAAATGCATTAACTGACAGATACTCGCTAAATATATAGCATACTGAAGCAAAGAAGGCTTGAACCTTATTACATGTAATCTTTTTCACAACAGAATATGAAATTACCAATCCGATGAATGCATAAAATGCAAATCCAATTATAAATCCCCACATATGATTTGGAATAATTATTTCAAAAATAGCAAATGGAATTAAAGTGAACCACGGATAAAAAATATTAAGTGGATATGCTCCCATTCTAAATGTATGCGTACTTAACTGAGGGTAAAAATTAAAATGCATGAAGTTGTATTTTAATTCTAGTACCCGATCAATATTAAAGTCCATATCGTCTCCAAATGGTAAATAGTGCCATTTAAAAAGTGGAAGTATGAACAAGATACTTAAAATTACAAAAATAAACAGTAATAGTGAATAACGTTTTATATTATTTTCTCTACTCTTACTCATTTTTTCTCCTAACATAATCATAAATTAAACATAAGGTAAGAATACACTCTTTCCAATGTTTTAACGTTATAAAATTACATTTTATTTTTTCACTTGTCAAATAAATGATTAAAACAGATAAACAAAAAAGGTAGAATGAATCCTCACTCTACCTTTTACAATCATTAATTTGACAATAATATTTTATCCTTTATTCTTCATAAATCAAGACCAATCATGATTTTTTGATAATATTTAAATTTCTTTCGCCAAATCTCCTAAAAAATATTATCAAACAAACTCAACTGGTTTTCATCCGGCAAATCGTCCAAAACGTGTTGTTCGTTCATAACTAGAACATAATTTTGAAGCCTTTATATTGCATTCTATGGGGGTTAAATTTCAAGTTTCTTCCTATTATATATTCCGATTAAATTCTACTGTAACTTTTTAAATCGTATTCAACTGTCGTATTCAATACGACAGTTTTTGTTTAAAAAATAAAAAAGAGCCTCAGAGGCTCTAATGGTTGCACAAGACAACCTCCAGGGAGTCATCAGCTCCCAAAATAATAAGTGGATCTAAAATCCTAGTAGCTTTATTATAACAAAAAAAGCAGGACATACCAATTAAGGTACGCCCTGCTTTTCATCATTTGATATTCAATTACATTAATAGTTTAACGTTCCTCCAACGAAAATCAACTATGCTGAACTAGTCGTTACTAGTACATACTAGTAATAACTAGTAGCTTAGTTGTTCGCCAACATAAATCAAGTTAGCGTTGTTAATTCCGTTCTTATTTACTAAGTGCGAAACTGAAACGCCTAGCTTACGAGCAATACCACTTAATGTATCGCCTGAACGAACTGTATAGATACGGTTAGCATTCGTCTGCCGTGTTCCGTATTCTTCGCCACCCATGCGACCCATGGCAACATAATGATATTGTCCTGAATAGCTCATGTACCGAGCCCAAGCATAACCGCCACGGATATAAATGTGGTCATAAATTAAACTTTCGCCCGGTGCGTATGATCCGACAACAGCAGCCGAAGTGCTTGGAGCTGTCCGAATGTTTAGCGTGGTGTTCGTTGTGAACGTGCCATTCTGAGCGTAATCTTCATCACTCACAGTATTTACATTCGCATTGTTCTTTGTTGTATTCATTTGATTTTGTTGTTTACCTGTGTTCTTACCTACATTATGCGTATCTCCATTTGAAATAACAGCATTCTTATTCTGCCCGCCAGTAAAGAAATTATCGTAAAGTTGACTAACATCAAACTTTCCGTATGATCCATTAAAATACTGGTCTGAGCGGAATTGCCATGCATGTCCGTGAGTAAATAAATCACGATTTAAATTGAATGGATATGAAGCAATCCAACCAATATCTTTCCATGGTAGAACACTATCACCCCATGAACTCATGCTATATACGGTAAAACGGTAGCCAGCACTTTCAACAATCTGTTGCATTGCTGAAATACACAAATCATTTTCTCCAATGCTTAATCCCCGTTGTTGTGAACTTTCAATGTCAGCACACAATACCGCATTAACTGGCAAGCCATCTGCTTTAGCTTGACTTACCGCAAATTGTGCTTCGGCTTTAGCTTGAGCAATGTTGGTATAACGACAGAAATAGTATCCGTTAACGTATAATCCAGCTTGTTGCGCCGCTTGAATATCTGGCTTTGCCGTGGGGTCAACGTAATATGTTCCTTCACTGATTTTGGTTGTCATTGCTTTAACACCATATTGATTTCGCATGGCTGTGTAATTTCCAACAGTCATTACACCGTTATGATTGCTGTTATCGACCATATCAGTTCTAGCAGCATTAACGATTGGTTCATTAACTACACCGCCAATCATCAATCCAGTTACTAATAACGTGCCAACAATAATCTTATTTTTCTTCATATCCTGGCACTCCCTTCATCAGTTCAGGAATAATGTTCCCATCCTTATCGCACATTTCGCTTAACTTGTAGACTTTTTCTTTTGGCTTCTCTGCAACTGTGTCAGAAACTGCTGGCGCTTTGTAAACTGACTCAATATCGTGTTTTAATTCGCAATAAGCATGTTCAATGCAACCTGCGAGTAAACCTTCATCTTGCTTGCTAAAACCGGCTTGTTGCAACATATCTTGCAATTTATCGATCGCATATTGCTTCTTATCAAGCAACTTATCCGTAACTCCAGCTTTTTCGGCAACAACTACAGCGTCTTGTGCGAATTGTCCCAACGCCTGGAGCAAGTTTTTATCCGGGATATACTTCTTGATTAACTTTGCAACATAGCCACAAATAACAGGAGTTAAAACACCTGCCACCGCAACGATAATCTGCGTGATTGTATTAGTCATCTTTATCCTCTTCTTCCTTTTCTAAGATTTTTAAACGCGCTTCGTGGTCAACTACATGATCGTTGATTCGTTCCATTTTATTAGATACATCTTCGATTGATTTTTGATGGCTTGTTAATTGGAACTTCAACGAATCAATGACTTTACTTAATTTATCAATGCTTTCGTTGAGCGGTTTAGAATTTTTAGCAAAGTTATCGTTAACAGTATGAACTAACCAGCCGATAAAGACTCCACACACTACTGAAAAAACCGTCATGATACTTGCTAACTCATCCCAACCGAATCCTAAAACATGATGTGGCATTTTTCTCACCTCCGTTCCTTTAACGTAAACAAAATGGATATGTTATAATGTAAACATCACTTTACACACAAAAACCGGCCTGCTATTGCAAGTCGGTTTTGTTATGTTATAATCTAAGTAGAGTTAGGAAAGTAGTTCATGACTACGAAAAAAAGACTTGCCTCCTTACAGCAAGTCTTCTTTTTTTGTCCAATTTTTGAGTTTTAAATCATCGCCGGACAAGCAATTCACTTTCTACTTCAACCATTTGTCAATGATCTTTTCGATTAAGTACACCACAACAGGAGCGATGATTAGAGTTAGGAGTTGGTCCATTGACTACACCCCCTTTCTTTCAGAGGGATAAATCTATTATAACCTCCTATCTATATTAACGAAATAGGAAGTTAATTCTCACACCTGGTTACTATTTTTTCTGCAACGTCGCAATTTGTTGTGTTAACACTGCGATCTGTGACTGCATTTGTTGGATCATACTATAGTCATCTTCAGGAGCTGGATGATAATCACTAGCCTTTGGTCCCTTTTCTAATTGAGGACATGCTAAATATAAGTATCCTTTTCCTACGCCTGCGCGCGAACCGCTACCGTCCCACGATACATTGGGTTCAAATCTTAACGTTGCACCACCATCGTTCTGTGGAGGATTTGCTGAGCTAAACTTGAATGAAACGCTAATTTGCGTCCATGTATTACTATTAACTTTTGATACATCTACTTTCGCTCCGTTTGAATCCGTTGCCGTAGAGTAGAATGAGATGTCGCCATTTCTTAATTGAACATTACCATCGGTTTTGGCATAACAGCTAAATGTATAGGTATCTGCCGTGTTATAAAGTCCACGTTGGTAAATATCATAAACATTATATGCACCAATTGCTTTCGTCCAGGCTTTATTAACCTTTCCAATATAGCAACTCATTAATGTGCTACCAGTATTTGAGTTTTTATACATCCATGGTGCACTTTTACCATTTCGTGAATCAAGAAGTAAATTCCGTGTTCCGATAGGCTGTTGCAACTGAGCAAGGGCTTTGTTTGCTAGCTGAACCGCGTTATTTGCCGTTGCGGAAATGCTGTTAGCAGTCGTTAGCGCACTATTGGCAGTTGTTACTGCATCACTAGCCGTTTTAATTGCGCTTTGCGAATCAGAACTAGCTTGACCAGCCTTTGAACTTGCTTCATTGGCTGTTGTAATTGCGGTTTGTGCGTCAGAACTAGCCTGCTGTGCTTGCTTGATTGTTGAATTTTGTAAATTTGTTGCGTATGTTTGAAAATCACTTTCAATCGTTTGCAACTTACTTGCGGCTTGATTCTCAACATATTGCTGCAATTCGTTTTTGAAACTATCCAAGCTCATTGTCGGAATCTGTGTCCCAGTCACTGTCATCGCGCTATCCGTGATATTAAATGAACAGAAACCAGTATCAGGAAAGATTTGTTCTTCATTTGTTTTAGAATCAGTAACCACTAATTCTACTTGATATGTTCCGGGAACTAAGTCAACCAAATCTTTGGTGTTTAATTGGAAGATATATCCGCCAACTGCCACTGTAGCATTGACCGACTTCAAGAATCCCATTTCATTTTTAATTCTGAAAACAGGCGTTGCGTCATCAGCAGTCACACTAAATGGCTGATTGTCTTCAAACGCATTGAAAGGAATGATTGTCCCGGTATCATTGACCTTAAAACTTGAAGACTGGTCTAAAAGATTTAATTTCTTCATGCTGTATCCTTTCTGCCTCCCACCCACCTCTTAGTCTTAATAAAAAAATTATTGATTTGTTACTGGTGTACCAGTTGAAGTTTCACCTGAATCAGGCACTGTTGGATCACTTGGTGTAACCGTATCTGGTGTATCAGGTTTTGCATACTTGCCAACACCCGCAATTTCATCTGCTTGGTCAGCTGTGATCCAACCGCAATTTACATAGATATCCAATTGGTCTCGCGATGTATAACAGCCCCAGTTCCATTGTTCTTTAATGATTTCATACCATGTTGTTGTCATGATTAATTACCACCTTTCAATTTTGCAATTTCTTGTTGTTGAGCTTGTGCCAATGAAGTTAAACCTGTAATTTGTTGACTTAATTGGCCAACTACCATTGTTAAGTTCGTGATTTGTTGCTGTGACGCTGACGGTGAAACTTTAACATCGTTATGATCCTTAGCGTAAGCGTTGCTTTCTTCAAGCGTGGCTGAAACCAAGTTTCCTGAAA
>NZ_JAULLI010000016.1:0-45473 GCF_030518115.1 Ligilactobacillus sp. 110_WCHN | reverse complement strand
TAAATAAAAGCAGCGGAGGCTGTGACGAATGTCACAGTCTTCGCTTTTGTTTCACATGAAACCTAGAACCAGGTCGTTAAATAATGACTGCCCTGAATCTGTTCTTGGCGGTGGTTTGGAAAATCCTGCCCAATATCAGTAAAGATTCCATCAACACCCCAGTTGAATAACTGATTAGCCCGATCAATCTTATCAACTGTCCAAACGTTGACTTCGTAACCGGCTTTCTTTAGCCGCCGCACTTTCGCAGCCGTTAATCGCCGGTTATCCGGGTGAACAATTTTAGTATTTAAAAGACCTGTTAATGGTTTTGCTAATGAAAGAGTATATTGGTTAAACAGGCACGCATATTCTAAATCCGGTCGTACCTGTTTCATCTTCATTAAAATATTTGGATAAAATGAGGAAATGACCACCCGAATTTGCGAATCGATGCGATCGATTCGGTTTGCTAACTGCCGCACCATTGAACGGGTTAATCGAGCGGCATCCTTGCCGTTGATCGGCTTGATTTCCAAATTGAGATTAATTTGATTCCGGTTAACAAAATCAATCACATCATCAAAGGTTGGAACTTTTTCATTTCTAAATTTCGAATCAAACCACGCCCCTGCAGATAACCGATGTAGTTCTTCAAAATTAAGCGCTGTTACTCGCCCATGCCCGTTTGTCGTCCGGGAAACATCGCCATCATGCATAATTACCAATTTTTCATCACTCGTGATTGCGAGATCCGTTTCAAGCCAATTTACATTGTATCGTGGCATCAATTCAAACGCCGCCATTGTATTTTCAGGCGCTAACGTAGACATTCCGCGATGCGCAATTATTTTATGCTGTCCCACCCTGCTCACTTTCCTTTGCTTAAATTAGCTTTATTTTAATCTTTTTCAGCTAATAAAAAAAGATGGGACTGGGCGGTCTCATCTTCAACGCTTCCGAAAGCTCTACCATAAATTATAAAGGGGTCAAGAGCAAGGCGAGCCTTCGCAAGCAACTGACTAAACAATGGTCTAGGTTAATCATTTTCAGTATCGGTTGGGAGAGGATACTATTTCATAGATTATATCTATTGTCAAAGAGTAAATACATTGTGAACATGTATTTGACGGTTTAAATATTCGTACAATAATAAGTTTGAGTAAGTGAAAATTAATACCACTGTTTGTCATTATTAAAGTGTTTATCTTCTACATAGAACCTATCTATGTTCAATTACTATATTATTCTTTTCTAATGAAAATAATTTAAAATTTCCTGAATTCTAATTTTTCTTTCCTGAATATTTTTGCTTAACCTTTTCTTTAACTTTTTACTGGATCAATCCGTACATCCATTGCGGTGAAATCATCAGACCTAAGCCAAGTAAAAAGGCAACAACTCCTAAAGCAAAGCCGTAATACAGCGCTAATGGACTAAAAGCATTATCCGTCCCCTTCGTTGTTAAAAAATGATGATACTTCCACGTTGCATAAAACTGCCATAGTCCAATTAAGAATAAAACAACCCCAAAAATCCGCATTAATAACATCATAACTTCCTTCTTTCCCCTGAAATTAATTTCTATTATATTTAGCTTTTCATCATTTGCAAGCGTTTTACAAAAAAAGAGATTGTGATTTACATCACAACCTCTGCATAATCGGGTTCCAAAACAAACGAGCTGCGACGCGAAGCTAGAGGAAGTTCGAAAACCTCCGAATCTATGCTGGCGCGATTCGTTCGCTTTTCTGCTTCCACCACGCTCGTTTTTAACGTTTTGTCACACCTTCTTAATTATTTTTTCAACCGTTCAACGTCCCGCGCGATCATTAATTCTTCATCCGTTGGAACTCGTAATACGGCAATCTTTGAATCCGCAGTTGAAACAATGCCATCAACGTTGGCATCATTTTTCGCATCATCCATTGCTACCCCCATAAACGAAAGGCGGTCGATGACCCGTTTCCGGATTGCTCCTTCATTTTCGCCAATTCCAGCAGTAAAGACAATCGCATCTAAACCGCCCATTTCAACATAGTATTGGCCGATATAGCGGACAATATTTTTTACAAAAAGCCGAATTGCAAGCGATGCACGTTGGTCGCCATCCTTTTCGGCAACCTGTAAGTCACGCATATCAAGTGACCGCCCTGATACGCCAAGCAACCCTGACTTCTTATTCAATGTGTCTAAAATTGCATCAACATCCGTTGTTTGCATTTTTTTCATTACATAAGCAACTAATGAAAAGTCAACGTCTCCTGACCGGGTTCCCATTGTAATCCCTGTCAACGGGGTAAAGCCCATTGACGTATCAAATGATTTACCATCTTTAATGGCACACATTGAAGAACCAGCGCCCAAGTGGCAGGTAATCATCTTTAAGTCTTTTAACGGTTTGCCTAAATATTCAGCTGCCTTTTCCGCAACGAATTGATGGCTTGTTCCGTGAGCACCGTAACGCCGAACACCATATTTTTCATACCATTCGTATGGTGTGCTGTACATGTAGTTTTCTTCCGGCAACGTTTGATGGAATGCTGTATCAAAAACAGCGACCGCCGTTGCGTCTGGTAATAATTTCTTGAATTCTTGAATTCCGATCAAATTATTCGGATTATGTAATGGTGCAAAATCAGCCAATTCGTCGATCTTTTGAATTACATCGTCATCAATTACGACTGACTGGTCAAAATATTCGCCCCCGGCAACGACCCGGTGGCCGACCCCTGTAATCTCTTCAAAATCATCGACGATTTTAAGTTCCTTCAATAACCGCAGCATCTCTTTGATGGCGACCACATGATTAGCAAGTGGTAATTTTTCCGTATATTGCTTACCATCGCCGTAAACGATCTTAATTGCTGAACCGTCAAATCCAATCCGTTCAAGTAATCCCTTTGCAATTTCCTTTTCTTCCGGCATCAAGTATAACTTGAACTTCAAAGTTGAACTTCCTGAGTTAATAACTAATGTCTTTTCCAATTGAATTTCTCCCTTAAATGCAAAAAATCTAAGATGAAGATACCATTAAGTAAAGTACATTGCAAGCAACTTTTCCATTCATTATTAAGATTTTACTCTTTAGAAAACTAATTTATAACAAATTTTTAAATAAAATCAAAAAAACAGCAACCTCGCACACACGCGGTTGCTGTTATAAGCTTTGCAACTATTTCCGTTTACTCTTATAAGCTTTCCGTTTAGCTTTTTCAAGCCGTTTCTTCCGGGCCTTTTCAGCCGCTTCCTTTTCTTCGCGTTCCCGCCGAATCTTAAATGGATTCTGAAGTAACAATGTCTGACCTACTGAAAATGCGTTCGTTACAACCCAGTAGATTGACAATGCAGACGGTAAATTAAAAGCAATGAAACCAGTCATGATCGGCATGAAGTACAACATCATGTTATTCATCATGTTGTTTGTTCCTTCCGGCTGACCCATCATTGATAATTTCGAAGTTAAGAATGTAAAGATTGCGGCCAAAATCGGCATAATGTAGTATGGATCTTTTTCACCCAAGTGCATCCATAAGAAATCACCATTCTTTAAGATCGGTGACCGCCAAATTGCTTGATACAAGGCAATTAAAATTGGCATTTGGATCAGCATTGGCAAGCATCCTGCCATTGGATTGATTCCGGCTTCAGCATAAAGTTTTTGCTGTTCTTCGCTTAACTTTTGCATTGATTCCGGATCCTTCCCAGGATACTTCTTTTGCAATGCCATCAATTTCGGTTGAATTTCTTGGGTCTTCCGCATACTCTTCATCTGGTAGAACATCAACGGTAAGATAATAATTCTGACAATAATTGTAAAGACCACGATTCCCCAGCCATAGTTGTGGCCAAAGAAATTACTCAGCCACTGAATAGCCCGGACGAAATTCCAAATAATGTAGTGGTCCCAGAACCCTGTACTATGAGATGTAATGGGCGCATTACTTGTACATCCGCCTAAAAGCAAGGCCAGTGATAAAGTGCCAAGGATCGCAACGTTTCTTTTTGTACGTCGTTTCATTACTTTTGTAATTCCTCACTTTTCGCTTTGTTATTTGCAGGCAAAACCTTTGCTAACCGTAAAACATGACTCAAATGTTTTTTAACTTCTGCCGTTGACATCCACGCAACTGTCGGCCGCGCAATAACAAGAAAATCGCAATCCTGTTTCAATTGCGGCTTAAGATCCGTTAATGCTTGCCGAATCCGGCGTTTGACCCAGTTTCGTGCAACGGCATTCCCAATCTTTTTCCCAACTGAGATGCCGACCCGAAAATGAACCTGGCCCGGCTTTTCAAGCATGTAAACGACAAATTGGCGGTTCGCACATGATTTACCCTTCGTAAAAACCGTTTGGAATTCTGCTTCTTTTTTGACGCGATATGATTTTCTCATTGTCGATCTCCTAAATGGACTTATCCGAATGCTCTTTAGATAAGAAAAAAGACCACTGACGGTCCAGTGATCTATGCAGACAATACTTTTCTACCTTTACGGCGTCTACGTGCTAACACATTGCGACCGTTCTTTGTACTCATACGCTTACGGAAACCATGTACGCGTTGACGGTGACGTTTCTTAGGTTGGTATGTTCTCTTCATGAATTCCACCTCCTTATTTTTAGATGTCAAAACTATCTAAATTGTTGTATCAAAATAGTCTTCAAACAGACTTACTTTGTAAGTTTAACATACAAATTTTAAGTTGAAAAGCGGTTTTTCCAAACCAAGGCAATTTTTCAGCCTTGCCATGCTACTTGTTATCCCCGATTTCGCGCTCATATTTTTGGAATAATTGTGAATTGCAAAAATTAAACTCACAGCTTTTTAGACAGACATATCCACAATTAACATCCCGTGAATTTGAAATTTGTGATTTTTTGATAATTCTGTGGATAAGTTGATAAAAAATTGATAAATCAACTTTTGATTTTAAATAATTTCCGTGAATAACGGCCAAATCAGGTGATCTTTTCCACAATAAATCGTTACCTGTGGATAATTAAACTAACACCCGTGAATTTGATTTTTTTATTTTTCACACCTGTGGAAAACTATTTTTTTTAATGCTACAATGGACGTATAAATTTTTTATAAAAGGAGGGGCAGTTTCGTGCTTGAACCAGAACTCGATTCCTTATGGAAAATTATTTTCGACGGTTTGCACGGCTCATTTAACGATATTGCGTTTAATACTTGGATCAAGCCGGCCAAACCTATCGAGTTTAAAAATGACACCCTTGTCATTGAGGTCCCATTTCAAATGGTTAAAGAATATTGGGAACGAAATATCAATGAAACGATCATTGACTTGCTTGAGCCCGCAATTGGACGGCGAATCAATATCGTGATTCGTTCCGCAGCAGATGATAACGATGAACCATCGAATCAAGCAGCTGAGAATACCCTAAACACTGAAGCTGAGGAGCAGATCCCAGCAGCATCGCAGAAAAAAGCTTCTAATAATAACTTCGTTCATAACAATCAGTTAAATAGCGATTATACGTTTGAAAAGTTTGTTGTTGGGAATGGAAACAAAATGGCGCATGCCGCTGCATTAGCCGTTGCGGAAGACCCCGGACGGGTTTATAATCCGCTTTTCATTTACGGGGGTGCCGGATTAGGTAAGACCCACTTAATGCAAGCCATCGGTCACACGATTTTGCAACGTGATCCGACAGCGAAGGTTAAGTATGTTTCAAGTGAGGCATTTGCAAACGACTTTATTAATTCGATTCAATTAAAAAACCAATCTGAATTCCGGGATGAATACCGGAACGTTGATCTTTTACTCGTTGACGATATCCAATTTTTGGCAAATAAAGTTGGGACACAGGAAGAATTCTTTAATACATTTGAAACTCTTTTCCAAAATAACAAACAAATTGTTCTTACGGCTGATCGGTTACCAAACGAAATTCAAAACCTTCAAACCCGGTTGGTTACCCGGTTTAAGATGGGCTTGCCGGTTGACATTACGCCTCCGGATTTTGAAACCCGAATTGCAATTTTGCGTGAAAAGTCGCAATCGCTTGGATTAGATCTTCCAGATGAAGCATTAAATTACATTTCTGGTCATTTTGATTCTAGTGTGCGTGATTTGGAAGGGGCGTTATCGCGAATCAAAGTCTTTACGTCAATGACGGACGCTCCGATTACGACCAGCATGGTTGCGGAAGCCCTCCGCGGATTAGTTGGTCAGGGAGCAACCAAGGAAATTACAATTCCGATTATTCAAAACAAGGTTGCAAAGTACTTTAACGTCACCGTAACCGACCTTAAAGGCAAGAAACGGGTTAAATCGATCGTCATGCCGCGGCAAATTGCGATGTATCTTTCACGGGAATTGACGGATGCATCCCTTCCGAAAATTGGTCAAGAATTCGGCGGCAAAGATCATACAACCGTAATTCATGCGCATGAAAAAATTCAAACTGAACTTTTAACAAATAAAGATCTTCAAAACGATATCAAAGAAATCAAAGATCAGTTACAGGTCTAATTGTGGACAAATGTGAATCAATTAGATTTTTTATCCACAACATATCCACAAGGAAAACATAGGAAAATCATCACTTTTCAAAAGTTTTCCACAGGAATAACAGGGCCTAATACTATTACTAATTAATAATTACTATATATATATTAATTAAGGAGCTAGCTTACTTATGAAATTTACAATTAAGCGTAATGCATTTATTAAGAAACTGACCGATGTTCAACGGGCAATTTCTTCTAAAACCGCAATTGAAATTTTGACAGGATTAAAAATTACAGTAACGGAAAATTCAATCACGTTAACCGGAAGTGATTCCGATATTTCAATTGAAAATGAAATTTCAACGGATGACAGCAATTACGAATTATTAATTGATGAACCTGGATCAATTGTTTTACCAGCCCGCTTTTTTAGTGAAATTATCAAACGTCTCCCAGAAAGTACATTTACAATTGAAGTTAATGAACATTTCCAAGCAACTATTACATCTGGTCAAACAGAGTATCAAGTTAATGGAGTAGATGCCGATAATTATCCGCACCTTCCTGAAATTGATACGAATGAACAATTAACGATTCCAGCAGATATTATGAAACAAGTCATTAATCAAACCGTTATTGCAGTATCGACTCAGGAAAGCCGTCCATTATTGACCGGTGTTCATTTGACAATTAAAAACGGAGAATTACATGCAGTTGCAACGGACTCGCATCGTTTAAGTCAACGCAAGGTAAAATTGTCAGGCGCTGAAGACATTGATTACGACATTATTGTTCCAGGACGTTCATTAGTCGAACTTTCACGGATGATTGCAGATTCAACTGGCAGTTTGGAAATTCAAATTGCTGAAAATCAAATTTTATTTAATTTTGATAATACAGCATTTTATTCACGGCTTCTTGAAGGGATGTATCCAGATACGGACCGCCTGATCCCTCAAAGTTCAGAAACTGAAATTGAATTAAATGCGGTTAGCTTGCTTCATGCGATCGAACGGGCATCATTGTTATCCCATGAAGGACGGAATAATGTTGTTAAATTAAGTTTAAATAGCGAAAATCAAACCGCAGTTTTATCAAGTAATTCACCGGAAGTCGGAAATATTGAAGAAGAATTACAATTTGATAAATTAACTGGAAACGATATTGAAATTTCCTTTAACCCAGATTACATGAAAGCGGCATTACAAGCCTTTGGGCAAGCCGAAGTTAAGTTATCCTTAACATTGCCATTGCGGCCATTTACATTGATGCCGACGGAAGACAGTGAAGACTTTATTCAATTGATTACGCCAGTTCGAACATACTAATTGAATGAATTAAAGCGGAAAAGACGGTGATTGAATCACCGTCTTTTACTTTTTGTAAGCAAAATTCGTGACAAAAGACAAAATAAAATTTATAATTACATCTTGTGAAATTATTTGTAAATTTTTTTGCAATAATAAGTTGTGCAAAATATAATTAGAAAAGGGATGAACATATCAATGAATACGATAAAGAAGGTACCACGAAAGTATATTTATTTTTTCGGCTCATTTGGCGGAATCCTCTTTGGTTATGATATTGGAGTTATGACCGGAGCATTGCCATTTTTGCAGCTTGACTGGCATATGCACTCTGCATTTTGGGAAGGATGTATTACTTCATCCTTAATGTTCGGGGCAATTTTCGGCGGGATGCTTGCGGGCCATTTAACGGATAAGATCGGGCGGAAACGGGTATTGTCGTTTTCAGCACTGATTTTCATTGCAGGATCACTGCTTTCAGCATTTGCACCGCGGAACGGATATATTTACTTGTCGTTAGTCAGAGTTTTCTTGGGGCTATCGGTTGGAATGATTTCCGCAACGGTTCCAAATTATATGTCAGAAATGACCCCTGCCAAGTCACGGGGAAGATTATCCGGAATCAACTTTACAATGATTGCCCTGGGCACATTGCTTTCATACGTCGTTGACTATTTTTTGCAATATCTCCCGGCAACGTTTGCATGGCGGACAATGTTAGGAATGGCAGCTGTTCCGGCGTTGATTCTATTTTTAGGAAGTTTAAATCTTCCAGGATCACCACGGTATTTAGTAAGAAATGACCGGATCGATGAAGCCCGGCAAGTTCTTCAACTTGTTCAACCGTGTGCGCAGGCTGAAAAGGAAATTCAAGATATTCAAAATATTAAAAACGTTGAAGATCAAAGTAAAGACCAGCAGAAATTAAGCAAGATGTTTACGGGTAAATACCGTTACTTGGTAATTGCCGGCGTCGGCGTTGCAGCCTTCCAACAATTCATGGGAGTGAATGCTATTTTTTACTACATCCCATTGATCGTTGCCAAGGCAACGGGTCATGCAGCAGCTTCAAATTTGATGTGGCCGGTAATTGAAGGCTTGATTTTAGTATTATCATCATTTATTTTTCTGGCAATTGCGGATAAGTTTAATCGCCGGACATTATTGATCTTTGGCGGAACCGGAATGGGATTAGCATTCATTTTGCCAGCCGTGATCAATACCATGTTTAGCCACGTTAATCCATTGATCACGATTATCTTCTTATGTATTTACGTTGGCTTTTATGGATTTACATGGGCTCCGTTAACGTGGGTCATTGTTGGTGAAGTTTTCCCACTTGCGATTCGGGGGAAGGCTGCCGGAACGGCTTCAGCGTTTAACTGGGTCGGAGCATTTGCAGTTGGATTGATTTTCCCATTGATGACGGCTTCAATGTCGCAAGAAACAGTTTTCGCAATTTTTGGCGTGATCTGTTTGCTTGCTGTTGCATTTGTGATCTTTAAGGTTCCGGAAACAAAGGGGCATACGCTTGAAGAAATCGAACGGCGCGGAGTGCGTGAAAGTCAAAAATAATTAAATAAATTTGAATTTAAACGGGATTACCAAGACGGTGATCTCGTTTTTTATGCTTAAAATTCAAAATAAGCATTTTTACCATTGATTAATGGATTCCCACTCAATGACGTTAAAAGAGCTTAAAACGCATTTTATCGCGAGTTAAATTGTTTTTGCATCCAAAAAAGGGTATAATTATTAAGTATTAGACTGGTTTTTTGAAGGAGGTTTGACGAATGGAAACCGTTAATCTGAAAACACCTTACATTACCTTAGGCCAATTGTTGAAAATTGCTGATGAAATTTCATCAGGTGGACAGGCAAAGTGGTATCTGAGTGAAAATAACGTCAAGGTCAATGGTGAAATTGATGATCGCCGAGGACGGAAACTTTATCCGGATGATAAAGTCGAACTTCCCAACGGCAAGACGTATGTCATGAAGGCGGGCCGCTAAGGAATTGAAGTTAACGGAATTAAACCTCCATCATTTTCGAAACTACGATGAAGCTCAGGTTGAATTTTCACCGCAAATCAATGTTTTGATCGGGGAAAATGCGCAAGGAAAGACTAACCTGCTGGAATCGATCTACGTGTTAGCAATGACTCGCAGTCATCGAACCAATAATGACCGCGAGCTGATTGAATTCGGCAAGGATGCTGCTCAAATCAAGGGAACCGTCCAGCGTGAACTCGGTTCACTGAAGTTGGAGCTGGATATTGGAAAACACGGGAAAAAGGCGAAGGCCAACCATCTTGAAAAGGCCCGGCTATCCGAATATCTCGGTCAGTTGAACGTAATTTTGTTTGCTCCCGAAGATCTTGCTTTGGTAAAGGGTGCCCCAACTGTTCGGCGCCGCTTTATCGATATGGAGTTTGGCCAGGTTTCACCGAAATACTTGCATGATTTGACCCAGTATCGGGACATCTTAAAACAGCGTAACCGGTATTTGAAACAGCTGCAAAGCCATGAAGCTCAAGATCAGCTGTACCTGGAAGTTTTATCCGAACAACTTGCAGCGGTTGGCGGTGCAATTATCAGCCAACGGGTTAAATTTTTAAGCGAGTTGGAAGGGTATGCGCAGAAACTTCACCAAAGTATTACCCAGGGAAAGGAAAACTTAACCTTTGAGTATTCAAGTGCCGTTAAGGATGCATCCACGTTGACCGAGGTTGAACTTTCAGAAGCATTGATGGATTTATACCGGCAAAATCAATCCAAGGAAATTTTCCAAGGAACAACTCTTTATGGACCGCATCGGGATGATGTTCGGTTTTTGATCAACCATAAGAACGTTCAAACGTACGGTTCACAAGGACAGCAGCGGACAACGGCATTATCAGTCAAACTGGCAGAGATCGATTTAATGAAGAATCAAACCGGCGAGTATCCGATTTTGCTGCTTGATGATGTTTTATCAGAACTTGATGGCGCGCGGCAGACGCACCTTTTAAAAACCATTCAAGATAAGGTTCAGACATTTTTAACAACTCCAGGATTAAGCGACGTTGCTCGGAATTTGATCAAGGAGCCGCGGATTTTTCATATTCGTGATGGCCAAATTATTCCTGAAAAGCAAGCAGCGCTGAAAACTGAAGTGTTCTATCCAACGAAACAAGATAAGACCGCGAATAAGGAGTGATATGCATGGCGGAAGATAAAGAACTGCAAGAAGAAATCAAAGAAGAAAAAGCCAAAGAATATGATGCCAGTCAAATTCAGGTCTTAGAAGGGCTGGAAGCGGTCCGGAAACGTCCCGGAATGTACATTGGCTCAACGAGTGAACAAGGGTTACACCACCTTGTATGGGAAATTATTGATAATGGGATCGATGAAGCCCTTGCAGGGTTCGCAACTGAAATCAACGTTACGGTTGAAAAGGATAACAGTATTACCGTTAAGGATAATGGCCGGGGAATTCCGGTCGATATCCAAAAGAAGACTGGGCGGCCAGCCTTAGAAACGGTCTTTACGGTTTTGCACGCCGGCGGGAAATTCGGCGGTGGCGGCTATAAGGTATCCGGTGGACTTCACGGGGTTGGTGCTTCGGTTGTTAATGCGTTGTCAACTTCCCTTGATGTTCAGGTTACCCGGGAAGGCGACCCGAATATTTATGCAATGGACTTTAAATTAGGAAAAGTTAATACGGCAATGCACGTGATCGGCCAGACCGGAATTCACGAACATGGAACAACGGTTCACTTTGTGCCAGATCCAGATATCTTTACCGAAACAACGGTTTACAATATCAAGACATTGACGACCCGAATTCGTGAATTGGCTTTCTTAAATAAGGGACTTAAGATTACGATCGATGATAAACGGCCGGAAGAACCAACTCACGAAGAATTCCATTATGTTGGCGGAATCAAACATTATGTTGAATATTTGAATAAGGGCAAGGAAGTTATTTTTCCTGAACCAATTTACGTTGAAGGGGTTCAAAAGGGAATCACCGTTGAAGTTGCATTGCAATACACCAATGATTTCCACTCTAATCTATTAACATTTACGAATAATATTCATACATACGAAGGGGGAACGCATGAATCAGGATTTAAGACAGCGTTAACCCGGGTTATAAATGATTATGCACGGAAGACAGGCCTTTTGAAGGATAATGAGTCCAACCTTTCAGGGGAAGATGTCCGCGAAGGCTTAACGGCCGTTGTTTCAGTTAAGCACCCTGATCCGCAGTTTGAAGGCCAAACAAAGACAAAGCTTGGAAACTCCGATGCGCGGGCTGCAACGGATAAGATTTTCAGTGAAGTTTTCAGTAAATTTATGCTTGAAAATCCAACGGTTGCAAAGGAAATCGTTAATAAGGGAATCCTTGCATCCAAGGCACGGGTTGCTGCTAAGCGCGCACGGGAAGTTACCCGGAAGAAGAACGGATTGGAAATTTCAAACCTTCCAGGAAAATTAGCAGACAATACAAGTAAAGACCCTGAGATTTCAGAATTATTTATCGTCGAAGGGGATTCAGCCGGCGGTTCAGCTAAGCAAGGCCGTTCACGGTTGACCCAGGCGATCCTTCCAATTCGGGGAAAGATTTTAAACGTTGAAAAGGCCAGCCTTGATCGAATCTTAGCCAATGAAGAAATTCGATCACTCTTTACCGCTTTAGGAACCGGATTTGGTGAAGATTTTGACGTTGAAAAGGCAAACTACCACAAGTTGATTATTATGACAGATGCCGATGTCGACGGGGCTCACATTCGGACATTGCTATTAACATTGTTCTACCGGTTTATGCGCCCAATGATCGAAAAGGGTTATGTCTACATTGCCCAACCGCCTTTGTACCAGGTTCGGCAAGGAAAGATGGTCCAGTATATTGACTCAGACGAAGAATTAGACGAAGTTTTAGCTCAATTACCGGCCTCACCAAAGCCAGTTATCCAACGTTACAAGGGGCTTGGTGAAATGGATGCCGAACAATTATGGGAAACAACAATGGATCCTGAAAAGCGGCGGCTGTTACGGGTCCAATTATCAGATGCTGAAGAAGCAAACGGAATCTTTGAAATGCTGATGGGGAACCAAGTTGGTCCGCGGCGGCAATTTATCGAAGAAAACGCAACGTTCGTTGATAACTTGGACGTTTAATCTTAAAAATGAAAAGATCGATAAAAAATAATTTTCTAGGAGGAGGCAGCTGTTTTGGTAGAATTACCAGATCGTGTTAAAGACGTTGACCTTTCAAACGTCATGCAAACGTCATTTTTAGACTACGCAATGAGTGTTTTAGTTGCACGGGCATTGCCGGACGTTCGTGATGGTTTGAAACCCGTTCACCGTCGGATTTTATATGGAATGAGCGAACTTGGCGTTACACCCGACAAGCCTTATAAAAAATCAGCCAGAATTGTTGGGGAAGTTATGGGGAAATTCCACCCGCATGGCGACTCGGCGATTTACGAATCAATGGTTCGGATGGCGCAAGATTTTAGTTACCGTTACATGTTAGTTGATGGTCACGGAAACTTTGGTTCTGTCGATGGTGATGGGGCTGCCGCAATGCGGTATACCGAAGCCCGGATGTCCAAGATTGCCACTGAAATGCTGCGGGACATCAATAAAGATACCATCGACTTTCAACCAAACTACGACGGAACTGAACGGGAACCAAAAGTTTTACCAGCACGTTTTCCAAACTTGTTAGTTAACGGGGCCACCGGGATCGCAGTTGGAATGACGACTAACATTCCGCCGCATAACTTATCAGAAGTCATTTCGGCAATTCATATTTTGATGGATAATCCGGATGCAACAACGGCTGATTTGATGGAAGCAATTCCCGGACCAGATTTTCCAACTGGTGGAATCGTAATGGGAAAGTCAGGCATTCGGAAAGCCTATGAAACCGGTCGTGGAACGGTTGTTTTACGGGCGAAAGTCGACATTGAAGAACAAAAGAACGGCAAACAGCAAATTATCATTCACGAATTACCGTACATGGTAAACAAAGCCCGGTTGATCGAACGAATTTCAGAACTTGCCCGGGAAAAGGAAATCGACGGAATCACGGCGATCCATGATGAATCTGACCGTGACGGAATGCGAGTTACAATTGACATTCGCCGGGATGTAAGTGCGTCAGTTGTTTTGAATAACTTATACAAAATGACGCTGATGCAAACGTCATTCGGCTTCAATATGCTTGCCATTGTTGATGGCACCCCAAAGATCTTGAGCTTGAAGCAAATTTTGCAATACTACTTGAAGCACCAAGTTGAAGTTATCCGGCGGCGGACAGAATTCGACTTACGGAAAGCTAAAGCCCGGGCTCATATCTTAGCCGGATTGCGGATCGCACTGGATCATATTCAAGCAATCATCGACATTATCCGGAAATCTGAAAGCGGCGATGTCGCAAAGGACCGTTTAATGAATGAATTTGAATTAAGCGATAAGCAAGCCCAAGCAATTTTGGATATGCGGCTTGTCCGGTTGACCGGTTTAGAACGTGATAAGGTTGAAGCCGATTATGACAAGACAATGAAGGCCATTGCTGATTATGAAGATATTTTGGCAAGCAAGGACCGGATCAACGACATCATTTATCAAGAATTACTTGATATTCAAGCTAAATACGGTGACGAGCGGCGGACGGAATTGATGGTCGGTGAAGTTACAAGTATTGAAGACGAAGACTTGATCGAAGAAGAATCAGTTGCAATCACCTTGACTCACAATGGTTACATCAAACGGCTTCCAACAAGTGACTTCAAAGCTCAACGGCGTGGTGGCCGCGGGGTTCAAGGCATGGGAGTTCATGATGATGACTTTATTGAACATCTGGTTACAACTTCAACTCACGACCGGTTGCTGTTCTTTACGAATCTCGGGAAAGTTTACAGCATGAAGGGATACGAAATTCCTGAATACGGCCGGTCAGCAAAGGGAATTCCGGTAATTAACCTGTTGAATATTGATGCCGGTGAAAAGATTGCAACGGTAATCAACATTCCGCATGATAATGACGACCAGGCTAAATACCTCTTCTTTACGACGAAGGAAGGAACCGTTAAACGGACGCCGGTTGAAGACTTTGAAAATATTCGGAAGAACGGATTGAAAGCCATTAACCTGCATGATGGCGACGAATTGATCAACGTTTCGTTGACAGACGGGAATCAAAACATGATCATCGGAACGCACTTAGGATATGCAGTTTCATTTAACGAAAATACAGTTCGGTCAATGGGCCGGTCAGCAGCTGGGGTTCGTGGAATTCGGCTGCGCGAAAACGATTATGTTATTGGATCAGATATCCTTGTTCCAGGCAGCGACGTCTTCGTAATTTCTGAAAAGGGATACGGAAAACGGACGCCAGTCAGTGAATATCCGATCAAAGGTCGGGGTGGTAAAGGAATTAAAACTTCGAATATCACCGAAAAGAATGGCCCGTTAGCCGGATTAACGATCGTTAACGGTGATGAGGATATCATGGTGATCACCAATAAAGGGGTCTTGATTCGGTTTAACGTTGCGGATGTATCTCAAACAGGGCGGTCAACGTTGGGAGTTCATTTGATTAATCTTGAAGATGATTCAACGGTATCAACGATTGCAAAGGTTGATCCGGAACCCAAAGACGATGAAGATCAATCAGATGAAGAAACGCATGCAGACGCGGATGCATCAATGGACGGCGAAAACGAACATGATTTGATGAAGCACGGAGTTCAAGATTTAGCAGATCGCGAACTTGCTCATCAAGAAAATGAAGAACAAGATAAATAAGAGCAATAAAAGTAATAAAAAGCGGCTTGATTTGCGAATATATATTTGTAACGGAATTTACGATTCTTATTGCAAATCGAAAACTTAAATGATAAACTTATAACTTGTAATACCTTGTTCTTTTACCATTTTTGGAAAAGAACCAAAAGTCCATAAGGAGGTGCAAACACTATGACACATTATGAAATCACATACATCATCAACCCTTCACTTGATGAAGCAGCTAAGAATGAATTAGTTGAACGTTTTGACAACGTTTTGAAGGACAATGGTGCTGAAATTATTGATTCAAAGGATTGGTCAAAGCGTCGTTTTGCATATGAAATTAACGGTTACATAGAAGGTATGTACCACATCGTAAACGTTAACGCTGAAAACGCAGATGCAATCAACGAATTTGATCGTCTTTCAAAGATCAATGACGGTATTTTACGTCACATGATCGTAAAGCGTGAAGACTAATATTGAAAAACGATAAAGGAGGTCATGACCGTGATTAATCGAGTAGTTCTCGTTGGTCGATTAACAAAGAATCCTGATTTACGTTACACCCAATCCGGCTCTGCGGTTGCAAGCTTTACAGTTGCTGTTGAACGGCCGTTTACAAATCAAAATGGTGACCGGGATGCAGACTTTATTAACTGTGTAATGTGGCGGAAAGCGGCTGAAAACTTTGCCAACTTCACCCACAAAGGTTCAATGGTGGCGGTTGAAGGTCGGCTTCAAACGCGTTCATATGAAAACCAACAAGGAGTTCGGGTATACGTAACAGAAGTCGTTGTTGACAACTTCTCATTGTTGGAAACAAAGGCTCAGTCAGAACAGTATCGCCGGGAACATCCCGAAGAAGCACAAGGTCAAGGCGCTCCGATGAATAATAATTCATCATTTGGAAACGGAAATCCGTTTGGGAATCCAAATCCAAGTGGAAACGCAAACCAGGGTGGAACTTTCAATGGGAATGTCCAAACTGGCAACTTAGGAAGCGCAAATGACAACAACAGTCAGGATGTTTCAACCAATGATGATCCATTTGCAGATAATGGAAACTCAATTGATATTTCAGATGATGATTTACCATTCTAATTAACAAGGAGGGAAATCAACATGGCACAACAACGTCGTGGCGGTCGTCGTCGCCGTAAGGTAGACTACATCGCAGCAAACCACATTGAATACATTGACTACAAAGATACAGACTTATTACGTCGTTTCATCTCAGAACGTGGTAAGATCTTACCTCGTCGGGTAACAGGTACAAGCGCAAAGAACCAACGCAAGCTTACAACAGCTATCAAGCGTGCACGGATCATGGGCTTATTACCATTCGTTGCTGAAGACTAATAATTCGTTAAAAGCGAGTAAAAGGCATGTCAGGTGGCATGCCTTTTTTGTATGCCTCAAAATTAGATAATAATTAATTTTATAAATCCGATAATTCCGGAATACTTGTCCATTTTACTAATGCGATTTTAATTTTTATATTGTTAAAATCTAATCTTTTTGGTAAAATCAAAAATATACAAATTGTTGTTTAAAAGGGCAAAAAGATTGGAGAATTGATGTGAAAGAACAAGATCAACCACAAAAAGAGTTTTTTGGACAGCCGCGCGGGTTAGCAACCCTGTTTTCAACTGAGGTATGGGAACGATTCAGTTACTATGGAATGCGGGCAATTTTGCTATTTTATATGTACTTTGCCATTTCGAAAGGTGGCCTTGGAATCGATCAGGGAACAGCTGCTTCGATCATGGCGATTTACGGTTCGCTTGTATATATGGCCGGCGTTGTCGGTGGCTGGTTGAGTGACCGCGTTTGGGGAAGCCGGAAAACCGTTTTTATCGGCGGGGTTTTCATTATGTTCGGGCATATTGCATTGTCCCTTCCATTTGGTCAGGCAGCCCTATATACTTCAATTGCATTGATCGTAATTGGGACAGGGTTATTGAAACCGAATGTTTCTGACATGGTCGGTGATTTGTATTCTGAAGGCGATCGGCGCCGGGATGCAGGATTTAACATTTTCGTTTTCGGAATTAACTTGGGAGCAGCGATTGCGCCATGGGCAGTTCCGTTTGTGGCAAACTTATTTGGGCATTCAGGAAACATGAATTTCCATGCCGGATTTGCCTTAGCCGCAATTGGAATGTTCATTGGCCTGGTTCAGTATTATTTTGAAGGGAAAAAATATTTATCGGATTCAAGTTTGCATCCGAAAGATCCCATTGATCAGCAAAGTTTAAAAAACGTTGTTCGCGGGTCAGTAATCGGCGTGATTGCCTTTGCGGTAGTTCTTGGAATTATGGCCGCATTTCATGCATTAAACATTGATAACATCATTACATTAATCACGGTGATTGCGGTTGCTCTTCCAATTGTTTACTTTGTGATCATGCTTCGCAGTCAAAAGGTTACAAAGGTTGAACGCTCACGGGTTCGCGCTTACATTCCGTTATTTATTGCGGCTGCGATTTTCTGGGCAATTGAAGAATCAGGATCAGTGGTTTTAGCGCTCTTTGCTGAAAACCGGACCGTTTTACATATTGGGGGCTGGCATTTTGCAGCTTCGAACTTCCAAACGCTTAATCCGTTGTTTATCATGATTTTAACGCCACTTTTTGTATGGTTATGGAATCATTGGAAGAAGCAGCCGAGTGCGCCAGGAAAATTCGCTACTGGGCTGATTTTTGCCGGGCTATCGTATGTTTGGATGGCTCTTCCAGGAATCTTAGATGGAACGCAGGGGCGTGTCAGTCCGTTTTGGCTGGTTGGTTCATGGTTCATCGTTGAAATTGGGGAAATGTTAATTTCACCAATTGGATTATCGGTGACAACGAAGTTAGCTCCCAAAGCTTTTCGTTCTCAAATGATGAGTATGTGGTTCTTAGCAGATGCGGCCGGACAAGCAATTAACTCTCAAATTGTTAAATATTACTCATCAGCAACTGAAGTTCCATACTTCCTTGCAATCGGGGCGGTAAGTATTATCTTTGGAATTATTCTAGTCTTCTTCGTAAAGAAGATTCACACGTTGATGGAAGGCGTGGACTAATTTCCAGTGAAAGGGTTTGTAATCGTAAAATTGAGGATGTAAATCGTTGAAAAATTAAAAAGGAAGTTGGAAAATCATTTTCTTAATAAATTCTTAAACTTTAATAGGTATTACACGACGTAATCTTCACAAAAAATTCACAATTTGGTTGTAGATTATACTCATAGCCTGATGGAAAAGGCCGAAACATTTTCATTACTTTTTCTCCCCTGAAAAGTAGTTGATTACAAATCATGAAACTCAAGCTTCCCCTTTGAGATTTCATAAAATATACTCCTTTTTTCTCCGCAGTTTAGTCTGCGGAGTTTTTTTATGCAAAAACAAAAATTGATTTTCAAATTGACGAAATTCCTTTGTGAAAAATAACTGAGTAACTTAAACATTTTCTGAAAGAATTAGCGTGCAATTTGCCATCTTATTTGGTAAAATTGAATCAGCTTTTAGAGGAGGAAAAAAGAATGAGCAAAGAAATTTTAATTTCAACAACGGAAAATATTCCGGGACGTTCATACGAAGTTATTGGGGAAGTTTTTGGAGTGACGACCCAATCGAAAAATATGTTTAGCAATTTTGGAGCAAGTATGAAAAACATCGTTGGTGGGGAAATCAAAGCATACACTAATATGCTTCATGAATCACGGGAAAAAGCAATTGAACGGTTAAAGCAGGAAGCAATCGATGTTGATGCCGACGCGGTTGTCATGATGCGCTTTGATTCCGGTTCGATCGGCGGCGATATGCAATCCGTTGTAGCATACGGAACAGCCGTTAAATTTACAGATTAAAAATAAGTTTCACATGAAACAAAAGCTGTGCTTAAGGTTAAGCACAGCTTATTTATTATCCTTAACAATTTTCAATTCTTGCCCTTCAAAGGTATACCCAAATCCGCGAACCGTTTTAATGTATTTCGGATGGTGTGGATCCGGTTCGATTTTATCGCGAAGATGACTGATGTGAATATCAACGATTCGGGAAGTTCCTAAATCATCATTATAATTCCAAACGCCGCGAAGTAACTGTTCGCGTGAAATAACCTGTCCTCTATTTTTAACAAGAAAATAAAGGAGTTTAAATTCTTTTGGGGTTAATCCAAGGTCTTCGTTATTCTTTAAAACCCGGTAATGGTCAATGTCGAGCAAAAGGTCATCAAGTTGAAGGTGGTTGTGATGATGATGCGGACGAGAAGAATGCTCTTCGGAAGTAAGATATTCCGCAATCAGAGAATCATCAACATCAACCTCCTGATCGATCAATTCTGGTGGCTGTTGGGAAGTTTGAATGGTTCGGCCCCAAAGACATTGCTGCATCCGGACAATGATCTCTTCGTATTCATACGGTTCAACAATGTAATCATCAACGTGCAACCCAAAAAGTTTCATTTCATATTCAAAATCTTTTTTAGCAGTCAACGTTAAGATCGGCTTATTAAATGACTCCCGGATTTTTTTAATAAGCGAAAGGGTGACTTCTGGCGAAGCGGCATCAAGGTCATAAATGATCCCGGCAACGTGCCGATGATTGATAAAATCAAGGGTTTCTTCTGGATCCGTCGTATTATAGACCATCCATCCATGATCGTTGCAGTAGGTATTTAATTTCATAAACAATGGTAGCTTTTTAGTAACTAAAATCAGCCGCTCCTGCACAAAGCTCACCTCCACTCAATATCTATCATTATTATTCCATATGAATCACGAAAATCATAATGATTTACAAAACATTTACATTGCCTTTACATGAAATCGATTTGAACTTTACATCTCTTCGGTACATTAAAAGTAATCTTAATGAACGGAAAGAGGGACGGAAAGTGAAAAGGAAAAGGTTTAGTCAATTATTTTTGCTTGGAGGACTGCTGTTACTTTTGAGTGGGTGTGGCAATCAAACGCAAAATAAAATCACGGTTGTCGGTTCAACGGCCTTACAGCCGCTTGTTGAAAAGGCCGCAACCGAGTATGAAAAGGAGCACGATGGGAACATTACCGTTCAGGGCGGTGGTTCAGGAACCGGATTAAGTCAGGTTCAGGAGGGCGCCGTTCAGATTGGTGATTCGGATGTTTTTGCCCAGCAGCAAAACGGAATCCGGGCAAATGAACTGGTCGATCATAAGGTTGCAGTAGCGGGAATTGCGCCAATCGTGAATCAGAAAGTAAAGATAAAAAACGTGACGATGCAGCAACTCCGGGCAATTTTTGAAGGAAAGATCACTAACTGGAAACAGCTTGGGGGTCAAAATCAGAAAATTGTGGTCATTAACCGTTCAAAGGGAAGTGGGACGCGTGTTACTTTCGAAAACGATGTGATGAATGGTCAAGAAATGATGAATGCACAGGAACAAGATTCAAACGGAACGGTTCAGCAGATCGTTGCCAACACTCCGGGCGCAATCAGTTATATTTCATTTGCATATCTTCGAAGTCAGGGAATCCATCCGTTAAAAATCGATGGAATTCAGCCGACAACGCAAAATGTCGCAACGAACAAATGGAAAATCTGGTCCTACGAACACATGTATACCAAGGGACAGCCGAAAGGCGAAACTAAGCAATTTTTGAAGTATATGCTTTCAGCTCCGGTTCAACGCAAAATGGTTAAAGAAATGAAATATATCAGTATTCATGATATGCAAGTCAAAAAAGCGATTGACGGCAAAGTTACACCGGTAAAGGAGGGTCAATAAATGGATGACATTAAACAAAAGCTACTCAGCAAATCAAAACAGACAACTGAAGATCGGCGGGGAAAAATTTTATGTTACGCTTGCCTGAGCTTAATCATTGTTTTGATCGTTTCAATTTTATACTTCATTATCAATCGGGGAACGGCCACCTTTACGCAAGATCATCTGAGTTTAACTCAGTTTTTAACGGGCAAGCAGTGGAATCCGGGGCATCATCAAATTGGCGCTTTGCCAATGATCGTAACTTCGTTTTTAGTCACGATTTTAGCGGCGATCCTTGCAACACCGTTTGCAATCGGGGTAGCCATTTTTATGACTGAATATGCACCGCGGAAAGGAACCAAGGCATTACGGGCGGTAATCGAACTACTTGTCGGAATTCCATCCGTTGTGTACGGCTATATTGGATTAATGGTTGTTGTGCCGTTAGTGCGGAAATTGATCGGTGGCACGGGATTTGGAATTTTAGCCGGGACGTTGGTGTTATTTGTAATGATTTTGCCGACCGTGATTTCATTAACGGCTGACAGCTTAAAGGCAATTCCGGTCAGTTATCGGCAAGCAGCCTTGGCGTTGGGAGCAACCAAATGGCAGGCAATTTATAAAATCGTTTTACGGGCCGCGCTTCCAGGAATTTTAACGGCGATCATTTTTGGAATGACCCGGGCCTTCGGGGAAGCCCTTGCGGTGCAAATGGTAATTGGAAATGCCGTTTTAATGCCGGAAGGACTTGGAACCCCGACCGCAACGCTGACCAGTCAGTTGACCAGTCAAATGGGAAATACGGTTTTAGGAACGGTCTCAAACAATGCATTGTGGTCACTGGCATTGGTTCTGTTATTGATGTCACTGGTCTTCAACTTGTTGATCAGGGTAACTACCCGGAAAGGAGCAATTAAGTAATGAATCCGAAAAAAACAAATCGCATTGCGAAACACGTTATTTATGGATCAGTTGGATTACTAGTAATTCTTTTGCTGTTTCTGATCGGGTATATTTTGATCACTGGGTTACCAGGAATGTCATGGCATTTTTTAACGAGCGTAAGTCAGTCATTTGAAGCTGGCGGCGGGATTCGGGATCAAATCTTTAACTCAGTATATATTTTAATTTTAACAACGTTGATTTCATTTCCAATTGCGTTGGGGGTTGGGATCTACCTTGCCGAATATGCAAAGGATAACTGGTTTACGAGTCTTTTACGAACGATCATTGAACTTTTAAGCTCATTGCCATCGATCGTTGTGGGATTATTTGGCTATTTATTATTTGTAATTAAGTTCCAAATTGGATTTTCAATTATTTCTGGGGCAATTACCCTTACGTTTTTCAACTTGCCGTTATTGACTCGCAGTATTGAAGATGCGTTTCGGGCAGTTTCGCTTGATCAGCGACAAGCAGGAGTTGCGCTTGGAATTTCAAAGTGGAAAACGATCATGGGAATTGTTTTTCCGTGTGCATTACCCCAAATCTTAACCGGCGTGATTTTAAGTGCCGGGCGGATTTTTGGGGAAGCCGCCGCATTGATCTTTACGGCCGGTCAAAGTAATTCGGTTATTAACTATGCAAATTGGAATCCATTCTCGCCAACCAGTCCTTTAAATATTTTCCGTCCAGCAGAAACGTTGGCGGTTCATATTTGGAAGGTCAACACGGAGTCGATTTTACCCGATGCTCACCAGGTTTCAAGCGGCTCAGCAGCCGTCTTGATCATTGTGATTTTGATTTTCAATTTTGGCGCGCGGTGGTTAGGAAACGTGGTTTATCGGAAGTTAACGGCAACAGATAAGGAACGGTAATGATGGAAATTACAGAAAAATACATTAAAAAAATTGAAACGCCGGTTGCTTTGAAAACGAAAGATCTGGCGGTTTATTACGGCGAAAAAAAGGCTTTTGCTGAAGGAACGATCGCGTTTCCGCAACATCAGATCACGGCCTTGATCGGTCCCTCAGGGTGTGGCAAGTCAACCTTTTTACGTTCATTGAATCGAATGAATGATGGAATTGCCCGGGTCGAGGGTCAAATTATGTATCATGGATTAGATATTAATAACGACCAAATTAATATTTATGAGTTACGGAAGCATATCGGAATGGTATTCCAACATCCCAATCCATTTTATAAATCGATTCGGGAAAACATTACGTATGCCTTGAAATATCATGGGATTAAAGATCAATCCGTTTTAGATCAAAAAGTCGAAGAAAGCCTTCAAGCGGTTGCGTTATGGGATGAAGTCAAGGATGCGCTTGATAAAAACGGCAAACAACTTTCAGGTGGTCAGCAGCAACGACTATGTATTGCCCGGGCAATTGCAATGGAACCCGATATTTTATTACTTGATGAACCAACAAGCGGACTTGATCCGGTTTCAACGCGGAAAGTGGAAGATACATTGCAGGAATTAAAGCAAAAGTACACGATCATTATTGTGACGCATAATATGCAACAGGCTTCCCGTAGCAGTGACTATACGGCCTTCTTTAATTTGGGACAGATCGTTGAATTTGACGAGACATCGCAGATTTTCACTGCGCCGCACGTGCAAATGACCGAAGATTACGTTTCGGGGAACTTTGGCTAGGAGGTGCATTTCAATGACGCAGATCATGATGGCGGAAAATGTTTATTTGTATTATGGGAAAAAGGAAGCCTTGCATGGCTTTGACATTGGATTTGATGAGAATCAGATCACGGCTTTGATTGGTCCTTCGGGATGCGGCAAGTCAACTTTTTTACGATGCTTGAATCGAATGAATGACTTGATTGAGAATGTTACGATTACGGGGAGCTTTAAGCTTCAAGGAGAAGACATTTATAGCCCGCGAATGGATGTTGTTAAACTCCGCAAAGAAGTCGGAATGGTTTTTCAGCAGCCGAATCCCTTTCCGTTATCGGTTTATGATAACATTGCTTTTGGATTAAAATTAAAGGGAATTAAGGATAAACAAGTAATTGATCAAATCGTTGAAGAAAGTTTACGGAAAGCAGCGGTTTGGGATGAAGTTAAGGATAATTTAAAAAAGGATGCGTTGGCATTTTCAGGCGGCCAGCAACAGCGAATCTGCATTGCCCGGGTTCTAGCCGTGCAGCCGAAAGTCATTTTGATGGATGAACCAACAAGCGCGCTTGATCCGGTTTCAAATGCTAAAATTGAAGATACATTGGTTGAGTTAAAAAAAGACTATACGATCATTATTGTGACGCATAACATGCAGCAGGCTTCGCGAATTTCAGATAACACAGCTTTCTTTTTAAACGGTGATTTGATCGAGTCCGGCAAAACCAAGGAATTGTTCCTAACACCGAAAGAAAAATTAACGGATGATTATTTGAATGGCCGGTTTGGTTAAGGAGGATCAAGATGGTAAAGGAAATTTTTAATGATGAAATGAAAAAGTTGAACGGGTGCTTCAATGAAATGGGAATCGATATCAGCGAACAGATTTATCAGGCAACCAAATCGTTCATTGAACATGACCAGCAACTTGCCGAGAAAATCATTGAGCGCGATGAAACCATTAATAACAATGAAATTTCACTTGAAGAACGGGCATTGAACCTGATTGCCCTTCAACAGCCCGTGGCACACGAATTCCGGAAAATTATTAGTATTTTAAAGGCAAGTTCTGACTTAGAGCGGATCGGTGACCACGCAATTATTATTGCCCGGGAAACGATTCGGTTAAAAGGCAATAACCGGATTCCGGAAATCGAAGAGTTGATTTCAAATTTAACGGCGGACATTCGCAACATGCTTGAACAATCACTGGATGCTTCGATTCGGGACAATGAAGCTGAAGCCCGGAAGATTGCGGCGATGGATCCGGAAATCGACCAACAATATTATCATATTTACCAAATGATTGTTGAGATCATGAAGCGCGAAACGAATACCGCAGTGGCAGCGATGAGTTATTTAATGGTTGCACGGATCTTGGAACGAATCGGGGATCACATCGTCAACCTTTGTGAATGGGTCGTTTACGATGCGACAGGAAAGATTCAGGAATTAAATCCAGGAAAACTCAATCGTGATGAGTATTTAAAGGTTGAAGAACAGGAAGCGCTGATCCGCCATGAACGGAAAAAGGCACGGATGAAACGCGAAGATAAGTAGGGAAAAGGTTTGACAACAAATTGTGTCAAACCTTTTTAATTAAAATTTCCAATAGATGAATGCGCTATCATAAAGGCGTAAAAGAATCAATTGTGCAAAATATAGAATATAATTATCGGTATATAAGAGAGGTCAGTAGTGACTGATAATTTGAAATAGGAGGAATCTGTCATGAAAAAAGTTACGGTTATTGATTATTTGATCGAACGGCTTCATGAAATCGGAGTAGATGACATCTTTGGGGTTCCAGGGGATTACAACTTATCATTTTTAGATGATGTTGAAAAGAGTTCATCAGTTAACTGGATCGGGGATTGTAATGAATTAAATGCGGCCTATGCGGCTGATGGCTATGCCCGGAAGAAGGGTGTCGGGGCTTTGATCACAACGTTTGATGTTGGTGAATTAAGTGCAATCAATGGAATTGCCGGCAGTTATGCTGAACATATTCCAGTGATCGCAATTACCGGGGCACCAACAACGAAGGTTCAAGAAAATAAGAAATTAATGCACCATACCGATGCAACCGGAAACTTTAAACGTTCATACCGGGCATATAAGCAATTTACAGAAACCCAAGCCCTTTTAGGATTTGAAAATGCGGGCGCTGAAATTGACCGGGCATTGACAACGGCGATCATCAAACGGCGGCCAGTCTACATTTCCCTTCCATTGGATGTTGCTCACAGTATGATCGACGCTCCGAGTGCACCGCTGAATTTAACCGTTCAAAATACGGATCATAACAAGCGGGTTGCTCAACGGTTAGTTGATGAATTGAAAAAGGCAAAGCGGCCAGTTATTTTGGCGGGGAACGAAATTATGACGTTCCGGGCAAAGACTGAATTTGAAAACTTGATCAACCAAACGCACATTCCGGTTGCAACAATGCTGTTAGGAAAGTCTTCAATTAATGAAGAGAATCCATACTTTATTGGAACATACTACCCGAACTACGGCGACAAGCGGGTTTTAAACTATGTTGATCAAAGCGATTTGGTAATCGTCTTTGGAAGCAAGCTGATCGACGTTAATACCGGAAGCTTTACCCAATGCTTCACTCAAAAAGAAACGGTTGTTTTGAATTGCGATAATACTGATTTCTTTGGTGAAAAGAGCCGGGGCGTTAATATCAATAACTTGATCAAGAATCTTGAAAACTTTGATTATCAATTTGACTTTGAAAGTACCGGATTGAATAACGTGACGCCAGATGTAAAATATGAAGACAATGATGGTCAGGAATTAAACTTATCCCAATACATGTATGCCTTTAAGAACTTTATGAAACCGGATGACACGATTTATACCGAGACGGGAACTTCACAATATGGTCTTTCGTTTATGAATTTGAAGAAGGGCGTTGACTTTGAAGCCCAACCATTATGGGGTTCAATTGGTTATACTTTGCCAGCAGTTTTAGGAAGTCAAATTGCTGATCCAGAAGGCCGGCACATCTTGTCGATCGGTGATGGTTCAGCTCAAATGACGATTCAAGAATTAAGCTTGATTCAACGGCATCACTTGAAGCCAATCATCTTCCTGGTTGACAATGATGGTTACACGATCGAACGGGTCATTCACGGAGCTCATGCAAAGTATAATGATATTGCGGTTTGGGATTATACTAAGATTCCGGCTGCAATGGGAATTACCGAAGATACGATGGATGTCAGCGTTGCAACTAATAAGCAGGAGATGCTTGCAATTATGGATAAAATCGCTGATGACCGCAGTAAGGCCCACTTTGTGATCTTAAAGACCAAGGCGTTGGATGCGCCTGAATTGGTTAAGAAGATCGGAAAGTCAATGAGTTTGATCGATAAATCGCATTTCTATGGTGAAGAATAAAATAATAGGAAGAATAAATCGCAGGATGAGCTGCGATTTATTTTTTTGCGTAAATGTAAGCGCTATTTTAAAATGGATAAATTTATGATAAGGTAACCATGTAATCATAAAGAATTGGAGGAATTGAAATGGGAATGAAATTGCCAAAAGACTTTTTATGGGGTGGAGCGGTTGCTGCGCACCAATTAGAAGGGGCTTGGAATGAAGATGGAAAGGGCGTTTCGGTTGCCGACGTTATGACGGTCGGCTCAGCAACCCAACCACGTGAAATAACGCATGGGGTTCTTCCAGGGAAAAATTATCCGAATCACGAAGCGATTGATTTTTACCATCATTATAAGGAAGATATTAAATTAATGGCTGAAATGGGATTTAAGTGCTTCCGGACGTCAATTGCTTGGACGCGGATTTTTCCGAATGGGGATGATGCGGAACCAAACGAAGCGGGGTTAAAGTTTTACGATAACTTATTCGATGAATGCCATAAATACGGAATTGAACCGGTAATTACATTGTCGCACTTTGAAATGCCATATCATTTAGTAGAAGAATATGGTGGATTTACTAACCGAAAGACGATAGATTTCTTCGTCAAATTTGCGACGACATGTTTCAACCGATATAAGGATAAAGTTAAATATTGGATGACCTTTAATGAAATTGATAATCAATCTGAATTCAACAATCCATTTTTAACGATGACAAATTCGGGTTACTTTGTCGATGAACAAGAAAATCCAGAAGCTGCAATGTTCCAAGCAGCGCACTATGAATTAGTCGCAAGTGCGTTGGCCGTTAAGGAAGGTAAGAGGATCAATCCTGATTTCCAAATTGGTTGCATGATTAATTTTACGCCATATTATCCAGATACTTCTAATCCAGATGATATGCTGCTTGCTCAAAGAGCTAACCAGTTAAGAAGCTGGTTCTCAGATGTTCAATGTAATGGTGAATATCCGAAAGCAATTGAAAAGTACATTGAACGTAATGGCTTCCGACCAGATATTACTGTCGAAGATCGAATTGTTCTTAAGGAAGGAACGGTTGACTATATCGGCTTTAGTTACTATGCTTCTCGGAACGTATCAGCAAGCAAGGTAAAAATTGATGATTTGCATGACATTGATCAGGCAGTTGTTCCCAATAAGTATCTAAAGACGACTGACTGGGGATGGACGATTGATCCAAAGGGTCTTCGTTGGGCATTGAACTTCTTAACTGACCGTTATCATAAACCGCTCTTTATCGTTGAAAACGGAATGGGCGCATTTGATAAGGTTGAAGCGGATGGAATGATTCATGACAGTTATCGGATCGATTACCTCAGAAAACACATTGAACAGATGGAAAAAGCGGTCAATCTCGATGGCGTTGACTTGATGGGTTACACTCCATGGGGCTGCATAGATCTTGTTTCAGCCGGAACCGGTCAGATGGACAAGCGTTATGGCTTTATTTACGTTGATAAAAACGATCAAGGGGAAGGAACCCTTAAACGAATGAAGAAAGATTCATTTTATTGGTACCAAAAAGTAATTAAATCAAACGGGGAAGATTTAGGTTAACAACTAAGCCTTATGGTGAAAAAGATTTTGCCATAAGGCTTTTTTGTATAAAAAAACAGGCTTTCCCCTCTCGAGTGCCTGTCAAAAGTACCTTTAATATGACTTAGTCAGCATATGTAGATAAACTGTATTCCATCTTGATGATTTAAGGGTATATTTCTCATTTAAAAATGCCTTGGTTGAAGCAGGAACATCATTGTAATTACTTGTTTTCGTTAATTTTGCTTGGTAAACAAACCGTTGTTTTGAGTTTTGATTAACATTTCCGCATGTAACAAGGGTCAAGTTAGGTTGGCTTGAATCTTCAAGAATTGTATTGTTATGCTGTGAAACCGGTGCCTTGGCATAAATCTTGTAGGTGTATACTTTATGGAAATTTGTAATGTTTAATGTATCACCGACTTTTGCCTTTTGGTAAATCGGAGCAAACAATGCGTCTTTACTTGATGAAACGTTGTGGGCAGCAATTGAATAGTTGCTTTGGCCCATTTTTTCGTTTGGCTCAAGCGTTCCGGCACATAACGAGTAGATCGTTTGATCGACCCCGTTAACAATTGGAACATTTAATCCGAGTTTCTGATTGTAAATCCCACCAACGACTTTGATTTGCGGGTGGTATGCCCGTGCTTTCGCAACGGCAAAAAGATTTAACGGTTTAACGCTCGCCCAATCATATGGTGCTTTAGTTTTCTTTTCAGTTCGAACCTCGTCACCGAAGATGACCGGATGATAGTTCTCAATCAGGTAATTGGTGATCGGTTTATTAAAAAGCAAAACAAGTCCAATGATAAAGGCGATTCCAAGGAATATCTGACGAATTCCATATAATAATTTATTCTTTTTCATTGTTCTTTGCTTTGTAAAAAGTTCTATTTTTGAAATAAAACTTACTGCCTTTTTGTCTCCCTCATAATTCTCTTATACACAATATAATATAACATAATCCAAAAAAGTTAAATTCCGAAATAGTTTAGTCTTTTTTTAAGAATTAGAAGATGATTTTTAGGATGTTTTTTAAATCAAGGAATAAAGAGGGACTTGATTGCTTGCAAATTAGGAATTGAAGCCTATAATATTTTCTTTAAAAATATTTTGATGTGGCATATACTCAAAGTAGTTGGTAAAATGCTCAACTTAAATATGATGGGGTGATTAAATGACCAAAAAAGAACATTTATACGACCTATTCAAACCAACTCATTATGATGTTTATTTAGACATTAACCGTGAAGCAAAGACTTTCAACGGGAAAGTAACCATGGAAGGCGAAGCGGTTAAGCCAAATATCAAATTTAATGAGAAGTTTTTGAATATTACAGCCGTTAAGGTAAATAACGAAGCCGTTGATTTTAACGTTGATGATCAAGCAGAAACCGTTGACGTTAACTGTGGAAAAACCGGCGAAACAACGGTTGAAATTGAATTTGATGCTCAATTAACGGACACAATGATGGGAATTTATCCGTCATACTACGAAGTCAACGGTGAAAAGAAACAAATTATCGGAACTCAATTTGAAAGTACAGCTGCCCGGCAAGCATTTCCATGTATTGATGAACCGGAAGCAAAGGCAACTTGGGACCTGGCAATCAAATATGATGAAAAACCAGGTGAAACAATTTTAGCCAACATGCCTGAAAAGGAATGCAAAGACGGGGTTCACTACTTTGAAACGACGAAGCGGATGTCATCATACTTGATCGCCTTTGCATTTGGTGAAATGGTAAGCAAACACACGAAGACTGATGATGGAATCAAGATCGGGGTCTATGCCTCACCAGCTCACAAGGAAGACGAACTTGACTTTGCATTGGACATCACCAAGAATGCCCTTGAATTTTATGAAAAGTACTATGAAACACCATATCCGCTTCCGCATTCATGGCAATTGGGATTACCGGACTTTTCAGCCGGTGCGATGGAAAACTGGGGTTTGATCACGTACCGGGAAGCCTTCTTAACATTGGATCCGAAGAATGCTTCATTAAGTGTTAAGCAACACAATGCAACGGATATTACCCACGAATTAGCTCACCAATGGTTCGGTGATTTAGTCACAATGAAGTGGTGGGATGATTTATGGTTGAATGAAAGTTTCGCTAACATGATGGAATATGTTTCAAGCGATGCAATTCATCCTGAATGGCACATGTGGGAAGTCTTCCAAGAAAAGGAAGTTCCAATGGCATTAAACCGGGATGCAATTGACGGCGTTCAACCTGTTCACGTTGAAGTTGAAGATCCCGCTGACATTGACGCAATTTTTGATGGCGCGATCGTGTACGCTAAGGGTTCACGGATGTTGGTTATGGTTCGTTCAATGATCGGCGATGACGCCTTGCGGAAGGGCTTGAAGAATTACTTTGATACTCATAAATACGGCAATGCGGTTGGGGACGATTTATGGAAAGCCCTTGGCGATGCTTCTGGGATGGACGTCAGTGCAGTAATGAAATCATGGTTGAACCAACCAGGCTATCCAGTTGTAACGGCGAAGATCGTTGATGGCAACCTTCAATTATCACAAAAACAATTCTTCATTGGTGAAGGCAAAGATGAAGGTCGGCAATGGCAAATTCCGTTGAACAGCAACTATGAAACAGTTCCAGAATTAATGAAGGATCAAACCCTTGATCTTGGAAACTATGCTGAATTGAAGCAAAAGAACGGCAATAAGCCATTTGTTTTGAATGTTGGCAACAACTCACACTTTATCGTTAAGTACGATGAAACATTGTTAAACGACATTTTAGATCACATTGATGAATTGGATGCAATCAGTCAACGCGAATTATTGCAAGACATGCACTTGTTGGCTAAGGGTCGCGAAATTTCATACTCAGCCCTTGTCCCATTGATGAGCCACTTTACAAAGAATAAATCATACATTGTAAATGACGCATTGTTTGAAATTGCTGACGACTTGAAGAAATTCGTTAAACCAGGTTCAGAAGACGAAAAGAACTTGCGGACATTATTTAATGAATTAAGTGCTGCCAAGTATGCAGCTCTTGGAATCGAATCAAAAAATGATGACGATAACGATGCCGTACTAGGCCGGCCAACAATCGTGAAGGCAGCTTTGTATGCCAAGAACGAAAAGGCCATCAAGGATGCCCATGCAATGTTTGAGGCTCACAAAGATCACATTGCAACGATTCCAGCAAGCGTTCGGCCATATGTCATGATGAGTGAAGTTGCAAATTACGGTAACGAAGATTTGGTCAAGACATTGTTGAACGAATACCGGAAGACAAGCGATGGAATTTATCAACGCGACTTAAGCACTGCATTGACTGCAACTTCAGATAAGGCCGCAATTCAAGAAATTCTTGAATGCTTGAAGGATGCTGACACGATCAAACCGCAAGATTTGCGTGAATGGTATGTTGGATTGCTTGGCAACAGCGAAGCTCAACAAGCTACATGGGATTGGATGCGTGACAACTGGGATTGGTTGATCGACACATTAGGTGGCGACATGGAATTCCACACTTACGTAACCGTTACGGCCAATACCTTCTACACAAAGCAACGGTATGATGAATTCAAGGCATTCTACGAACCAAAACTGGACACTCCAGGATTAAGACGTGAAATTGAAATGGACGTTAACTTGATCAAAGGAAAAGTTGATTTGGTTGAAGCCGAAAAGAATGCAGTTGAACAAGCAATTGCAAATGAAGTTAAATAATTAACTATATTTTTGCTAAGAGGTTGTGACGTGAGTCACAACTTCTTTTTTTGAACCTTGAGATTGGAATCTATTAATGTTAAATTGAATGTAAACGATTTCAAAAGAGGAGAATGGTTATGAAAAAGAAGCTGATTGTTACGGATATTGACGGAACGTTGGTAAATGACCAAAAGGAGATAATGCCGGCAACCAAGCGTGAACTGAAACGGTTGATTGCTCAGGGACACCGGGTCGTTTTATGCTCTGGACGCTCAATCAATGGTTTAAAAGACTATTTAATGACGCTTGGACTGTGGGCCATGCCGGATGAGTATGCAATCACTTTTAATGGAGGCAACGTTTTTGATTTAGCAACGATGAAATCAATTGGTGCCCATTATTTGTCGGCTGATCGGGCCATTGAAGCTGATCGGTTGGCAAAGCAACTAAGGGTCGGCGATACTTTAGTTGCCGCATCTCAGAAATCATATGCCGTCAATTCGCAAATGAATGCCCAAGCATTGGAGGATGTTCGCGACAGTCAATTGGTACCGGTTGAAACCAATAATTATGATTTTTTAGAAGGGGAGAATATTCAAAAATGTTTATGGACTGATGAACCGGATAGGATTACCGCGGTTGCAAAACAAATTCCGGCAAAGTATTTTGACGAATTTCAGATTGTAAGAAGCGGGCCGATTTTTCTTGAGTTTTTACCGCAAAATTCAAGTAAAGGGAATGCGGTTCATCATCTTGCTCAACGATTAAACGTCGCTTTAAAAGACGTGATTGTTTTTGGTGATGAAGAAAACGACCTGTCAATGTTTAAGGTTGCCGGAACGGCAGTGGCAATGCGCAATGCTCGTGATGAGATCAAGGAATATGCGGATCAGATCACGGTTGCTGATTACAATCATGATGGAATCGGCAAGACCTTAAAATTAATGTTTGAATAGAATAAAAAATCACGCTGAAAAGCGTGATTTTTTTAGTAATGATTATAATATTCAACTGAAATTTTGCCGCGGTCATCAACAACCAGTTTGGTTACTGATCCGTTTTTCGGGCCGTTGACGGTGGCGTTGTATTCCGGCGCGAAGTGGTCAACAATTGTCCGAATCGTCAAGCTGTGGCTTACAAGAAGCAATGTTTCACCGTTCCCGTGATGTTCTTTAAGGTATTCAAACCCGGCTGCGATTCGGTTCCAGTAAGTTTGATCACCTTCGGCGTCGCCCCACGGATCAGCCTCGTGGAGGAGATCACGGGTCGCAGCCGCTCCAAGTTTGTCTAAGATTTCATAATATGTTTTGCACCCGTGCGGAAGGCCCACCATTGTCCAAATATGGCCGGAATCAGCACCTTCAAAGTAACCGAAGGATTGTTCCCGGAAGTTGGGCAATTCGTGCGTCTCAGGCGCCTTAAATTGATTTTCAGCGATGATCATGTCGCGGGTTTGGATTGCACGGGGTGAATCACTGCTGTAAGCAAAGTCAAACTGGACGTCTTTAAGCCGTTGACCAGCTTTCTTGGCATCTTCAATTCCCTGATCAGTTAAAGGTGCGTCACACCATCCCTGAAAGCGGCGATATTTATTCAAAATTGTTTGCCCATGACGGGTTAAATAAATTGTAAAACTCATTATTATTCCCCATTTACTATGATTTGATTATTGTTATTTTATCATACCTGATTGAATTTCTTAAAGTTGTTTAAGAAAAGGGTGATTGATCGAATTTTCTGAAACAAAAAGCTATAATCTTTTATGTTGTGAAAATTAATTTTAGTTCTTGAAATTGAGAATTGATTTTCAAGATTAAATTGGGAGGCATAGGAGATTATGCATGGATTTATCGGTGAATTTTTCGGCACGATGATCTTGACCGCCATTGGTTGCGGCGTCGGTGCTGGAATCAACTTAAAGGGGACCTTCAGTCGGGGTCAAAATTGGCTTTTTGTATCCCTTGGCTGGGGTCTTGGAATCACGTTTGGGGTTTACGTTGCCGGAACGTTAGGTTCAAAAGGCTTTATTAACCCGGCCATTACTTTAGGAACGGCAATTTGCGGGTTATTCCCATGGAGTCAAGTGTTGCCATATTTAATTGGTGAATTTTTGGGAGCATTTGTCGGAGCAGCGCTTGTTTTAATTCAATACTACCCACACTTTAAGGCTTCAAAAGATGAAGCAGATGGCAATTCAGTAGGAATTTTTGCAACGGCTCCCGCAATTGACAGTCCAGTCTTTAATTTCTTTAGCGAATTGATTGCTTCACTCATTTTCATTTTTACATTGCTTGATTTAGGCAACTTTACTCAAGGATTAAAGCCATTGATCGTTGGGTTGATCATCACCGCAATCGGGATGGCACTTGGTGGCACGACCGGCTTTGCGGTTAACCCGGCGCGTGACTGGAGTCCGCGGTTGGCATACACGATTTTGCCAGTTCCAAATAAGGGAACCGCTAATTGGAAATATGCTTGGGTTCCGATGGTTGGCCCAATCGTCGGCGGAATTTTAGCTGCCAGCTTGCATGTTGTATTTATTAATGAAATAAAGTTAATGATTAATAAGAAAGCGCGAAGATGGAATTTTTCATCTCCGCGCTTTTTTCTAACTAATTTCAGTATTATAAAGCCCATTCACGTAAATTTGCATTTCAATTTCAGCTTGTTCCTCAAAGCTTCCTTGTGGTCCCGGATAGCCGGCTTGTTTAATTGCTTCCTTTTGAACGCTTGATTCATTGTAAAGGTGGAAAAGATGGGGAAGCACTCTTAAATGAAAGTATGCGAGCCGTTCAGCTTGTGCAGAATCCAGTTTGGGAAGGACTTTGATAATGTCTTTTTTTACTGCTTCTAAAATTTTAAAATAACTTTTTTTAAATGGAATTAACTTTTCAAGCGTAACGTCCTTTTCAATTAACTCTCCAAGCAAAGGGAACCAGTGAAGAATCCGCGGGTACTTAACGGCAGCTTGAACCCAGACCTTGCAAAAGGCACTCAGGGTTGGGGTCTTAAGTGGCTGAAGATTATCGTGAAGGGTATTGGCCCACTCAACAAAATCCTGTTGAATGATCAGCAGGATCACTTCATTTTTAGATTTCACGTACTGGTATAAATTGTTACGGGTGAAAGATAGTTTTTCGCCTAATTTTTTCATTGTGATTTTATCGAATGGCAAGTCTTCCATCAGTTCAATCATTGCCGTTGTGATTTGGTTAATTCGAATTTGCCGTTGTTCGTCGTTGCGTGCACGTTGAAATGTCATTGTAAGATCTTCTCCTATATTTTAATTGACAATTTACACTGTGTAAATTATTGTGAAATTGTGATTTAAATTACACAGTGTAAATAAACACAATATAGTTTAACATAGCCTAATTAAGAAAGGATAGGGGATAGAAATGAAAACGGACCAACAATTCAACACAATCTTTAATGATTATTTGAAAGACTTTGACCAAACACCGATTTCAAAAGAACAAAGAGCAATACTTCCAATTATTGCGTTCACCGTTCAAGGAATTCCAAAACAAATTGAATCTTACGTTCAAGCAGCCGTTGACCAGGGAATAAACGAAGAAAAAATTTTGGAAGTTATTTACCAACTTGAACCGGTAGTTGGAGTTGGCAAAGTCCAGGCAGCATTAAAAGTTGCTCATCAGGTAATCTCTGCAAATCGCCAAATGCAACGCCAAAATGATTCGCAATTCGGCAAAGATGTTCAGGCACGAATTTACGGAACGGAAATTCGTAATCTCCTTACTGATCTTCCAGATGGTGCGGGTGATTTTGTGACTGATCATTTAACAAACCATTTCTTTGGTGATTTTTACCAGCATAAGATTCTTACAGTGGCTGAACGCGAGTTATATGAATTAATGGCGCTGATTACATTAAATGTTGATTTTCAAATCAAGGCGCATGCCAAGGGATGTCTTAAAGCTGGCAACGATGAATCGTTGATTGTTTGGACGATCATTAATATGTTGCCATATATTGGCTTCCCGTTGGTAATTAATAGCATTCAAAAAGTGCATGCCGCAGCGCAGGAACTCAATGCTTAGGCTTGTGTTTCATGTGAAACATGGTGCTTAACAAATTCGATAAAGGTCATTATTAATTCGGAATAGTGATGATTTTTCCGCCAAATCAGACGGTGGCTGGTCTGTAAATAGTTTTCAAATGGGGCGAAGACAATGTCATTATAAGGATTAAAACGGCTAATACTATCGATTCCTAACATGCAGTAATCGTGTTGATGGACTAACGGCAAACTGTTAGGCGATAAATTTGCTGTAATTTTAATATTCAATTTCTGCGGATCAAGTCCGACAACCGCACTTAATTCATTTTGAAGAATGTTCCGCCAAGGATAGATAACGAGATAGTCTCCTAGGTCATCGGCAGTGATGGTTGATTGATGCGCAAGCGGATGTGTCTGATTGACAAAAATTCCGTAACGTTCATAAATCGGCAGACTGAGGTAATTATATTTCGCGGTTTCGATGGGAGTGATCACGAATCCGAGATCTAAAATTCCCGTATCGATTTTATCCTTAATATCATCGCCGATCGCACTGTACGTTTGGAATTTTACCAGTGGATACTTCGTTTGAAACTCAGCAATTAAATCATCAACAAAGAAGGAAACGTTGCTTTCAACGTATCCCAGATTAATTGTGCCGCTAAGTTCATGGTGATTAAAGCTTTGAATTTCATTGGTCGTTTGGTTGATGAGGGTCAAAATATCCTGGGCGCGATGTTCGAGCATTTTTCCTTCGGCTGTCAACGTGATTTCACGTTTTCCGCGAATCAATAATTGAGTCCCCAATTCATCTTCAAGCTGCTTTAACTGGCGACTTAATGTTGGTTGGGTAATGTGTAATTCTTGAGCGGCGCGGGTAATGTTTTGCATTTTGGCAACGGTCAAAAAGTACTTTAAAGTACGTGTTTCCATAAAAATCATCCATTCATTTTAGGCATTGTAATTGATTTAATATAAGTATTTTAAATCATAATTGATAACCAGTACAATTAAAAATGAAGGAGAGATTCGCAATGGGAAAGAATGAAAATGAAGTCAAAAATAACTTATTCGGCTTTGGAAAATTAAATACTCAGTACGCAGATGTTTTTATTGGAAACAGTTACTTAAATTCATTAGTATCCAAGGATGACAACATTGATGTTGGGGTTTCAAACGTTAACTTTGAACCCGGTTGTCGAAATAATTGGCACATTCACCATAATGGTTTTCAAATTTTGCTGGTCACGGCTGGTGAAGGTTGGTATCAGGAAGAAGGCGAAACGGCCCAGTTGCTTAAACTTGGTGATGTGGTTGCAATTCATGAAGGTGTAAAACACTGGCATGGGGCAACGAAAGATAGCTGGTTTTCACACATTGCTATCACAAAAGGCGAAAGTGAATGGTGTGAACCGGTTTCTGATGAAGAATATGATCAACTCGGTAAATAAAAGGGAGGCTTTAAAATGGAAAAACAAACAGCCGGCCACGATCAGTTAGGCGATTTTGCTCCCCAATTTGCTGAATTAAATGACGATGTTTTATTTGGTCAAGTTTGGGCGCGTGAGGACCAACTTAGTCCGCGTGATCGCAGCTTGATCACCATTGCAGCATTAATGACGAATGGAGATTACGAACAACTCAAATATCATTTGCAACATGAAAAAGACAACGGAATCACGAAAGACGAAATTGTTGAGACGGTCACCCAATTAGCGTTTTACGTGGGCTGGCCTAAAGCTTGGACCGTTTTGAAAATGGCCAAGGAAATTTGGAAATAAAGTTTAAAGAAGGGAAGTCAATTTAAAAGTGCGGGAAGTAAACTCAAAACTGAAAATTGGCTTTTAAACAGGTTAAATAAAGCTTTTAAGAAGATTGTAAGTAAATTCATAATGAAGGCTGTGACGTAAGTCGCAGCCTCTTTGTTATATCCGCATAATCGGGTTCCAAAACAAACGAGCTGCGACGCGAAGCTAGAGGAAGTTCGAAAACCTCCGAATCTATGCTGCGCGATTCGTTCGCTTTTCTGCTTCCACCACGCTCGTTTTTACTGTTTTGTCACACCTTCTTTTTTTGCATTAAAATAAAAAAATATATAGATAAACGTTCACGTTATCCCGTTCCATCGATATAATAGAAGGTACAAAACAAGATAAGTTATAAGAGGGATTAGAATGACAAAAAGACAGCGAAATTGGGTAATGGCATCGTTGCTTTTGGCAAGTATCATGTCCGGCTTGGATGCAACGATCATTAATACAGCGTTGCCAGCGATTATCTCGGATTTACACGGAATTCAGTATATGGGCTGGATCGTAGCCGTTTTTCTTCTAGGAATGGCCGTTTTTTCACCGCTTTGGGGGAAACTTGGCGATCGAATCGGAAATAAGAAAGCTTTTGGATTATCGATTTTGATTTTTATCATTTCATCGATGATTGAAGGAACGGCAGGTAATATCTGGGTATTTATTATTGCCCGGACCTTTATGGGAATTGGAGCCGGCGGAATGGGATCAATTCCGTATATTATTTTGGCCCAGTTATACCGGAACATTCACCGGCGGTCGCAGGGCTTAGCCTATATTTCGGCTGCATGGAGCGGGGCCACGATTATTGGCCCGTTAGTCGGTGGCTGGATCGTTGATACGTTAAGTTGGCACTGGGTATTTTATATTAACCTCCCAATTGGGATCATTACGATTTTAATTTTGAACATCTTCTTTAAGGAACAGGTTGAAGTCGTTCGAACGCCATTTGACTACCGGGGTTCAGTCTTTTTGATCATCGGTTTGGCATTTGCATTAATGGGAATTCAACTTCTTGGAATGGTTGCGTGGGAATGGATCGTCGGTTTACTTTTAATTGGCGGAATTTTATTGATTCTATTTTGGAAAAATGAGCAGCGGGTCAATGATCCGATTATTCCAACGCACCTCTTTAAATCTTCGAAACTGGTTAAAGACTTAGTGATTTTTGCACTCGCATGGGGCGGAACGATTTCGTTTAGTATCTATGCGCCAATGTGGGCTCAAGGATTACTGGCAATGACTGCATTGGTTGGGGGAATGACCCAAATTCCGGGTTCGATTTTTGACTTTGTCGGGTCGCAGTTAACGCATTCGTTCCGGAGAAAAATTGGCGACCAAAATACGATTACGCTGGCATTGGTGATTGCCTTCCTTGCACCGCTTGGAATGTTGTGCAGTAAAGTTAATGCCGGTATTGGATGGATCTGCTTCTTTAGTATTTTCTATGGCTTTGGCGTTGGGGTAATTTTCAATATCCTTCAGATCAAGGTGCAACAGGATGTTGATCACCGGGATGTCGGAATTGCAACGTCAGTAAGTTATTTGATTCGGATTCTTGCGCAAACATTTATGTCATCAATTTACGGCGTGATTATGAATATGGCGCTTGCTCGGGGTGTTCGGCCGACCCATGGGAAAATTACGGTCGCAATGATGGATAAACTAAGCGACAGTGCAACGGTGTATGAATTACCAGCTCATCTGCTTCCGCAAATGCGAATGATTTTACATAGCGGGCTGCAAGACATTATGCTCGTTTCATGTGGATTGCTGGTTATTGCAATCGGATATAATCTTTTGAAAAAAACGGATTAAAATTTTTGGCATGTTTCACATGAAACATGCCAAATTTGTTTGTAAAATACGGTATAATTAAACTAATCTCGAAAATAATGGAGCGATTAGAGAATGGAAGAGAATAAACTTGCACGCAAACTATCTTCGCGGCACGTTCAAATGATTGCCCTTGGTGGGGCAATCGGGACCGGATTGTTTTTGGGTTCAGGAAATGCAATTCATCAAGCCGGTCCGATTTTGTTAGTTTTGTATTTAGTAGCTGGAATCTTTTGTTTCTTTATGATGCGGGCAATCGGTGAACTTGTTCTTTCAGATACAAGCAAATCATCATTCATTGAATTTGTTCGCGCTTATCTTGGAGATCGATTTGAATTTGTAATTGGGTGGACATACTGGCTTTGCTGGGAAAGCATTGCGATGGCGGACCTGACAGCCAGCGGAATTTACATTAAATTCTGGTTTCCGCATATTCCGCAATGGGTGACTGCCTTGATCATTGTCTTTATTTTACTTGCATTTAATTTATTAAGTGTTGAACTTTTCGGTGAACTTGAATCATGGTTCTCAAGTATTAAGGTGTTTGCGATCATTGCGTTAATTGTTACTGGGATTATTTTGTTAGTGTGTCACACGAAGGTTGCCGGCCATGCAGTTTCAGTCAGCAACCTTGTAGATTATGGCGGCTTTATGCCGAAGGGAATCAAAGGAGCATTGTCGGCGTTCCCAATGGTAATCTTTGCCTTTACCGGAATCGAAATGGTAGGTTTGACCTCAGGGGAAACGGCCAATCCCAAGCGTGATTTGCCAAAAGCAATCAACACGTTGCTTTTCCGAATCGCTTTGTTCTACGTTGGGGCGATGTTTGTTTTGATGTGCATCTATCCATGGGACAAGGTTACGACCTCAGCTAGTCCGTTTGTTCAAGTCTTTAGTGCGTTAGGGGTGAAGATTGCTGCCGGGGTAATCAACTTTGTTGTTTTGACGGCGGCTTTATCAGCATGCAACAGTGCGTTGTTTAGCACCAGCCGGACACTGTTCGTTCTTTCACACAGCAAATTTGCACCGCGGAAAATGGGCGAAGTTAATAACCGGAGTGTACCAGTCACATCGCTGGTTTTCTCATCATTAACGTTATTGATCATTGTTGTTTTGAATTTTATTCTTCCAGCAAAAATTTTTGAAATTATTTCGGACATTTCAACGGTCTGCTTCATCTTTGTCTGGTTAACGTTGATTTGGTGTCATTACAAATACCGGCAACAGAATCCAGAAGGAACGAGCTTTAAAATGCCGCTTTATCCAGTTTCCAACTTTGTTACAATGGCATTCTTCATTGGAATTTTAGGATTGTTGTTATTACAAAAAGAAATGGCGTTCGCATTGCTCTTTGCATGCGGATGGGTCGTTTTGATGTTTATCGCATACGGAATTTATCGAAGAAAAGCATAATAAAAGAAGGTGTGACTTAGGTCGTAACCTCAGTAAAAAGAACCCGGGAATTTTCCCGGGTTCTTTTATTTAATAATTCGAATAACTTTTGCCGGGTTTCCGACGACCACGGCGTTATCAGGAACATCATGGTCAACGACGCTGCCGGCGCCAATAATTGCATTGTTGCCAATGGTGACGCCGCCAAGAACGCAGACGTTGCCGCCAATCCAGACATTGTTTTTGATGGTAATTGGGCGCGCGGTCATAATATGATGCTCCCGTTTTTGCGGATCAAGGGCAGGTTGTGCCGTATACATGCCAACTTTGGGGGCAATGTTTGCTTGATTGCCGATTGTGATTGGAGCGTAGTCCATTAGGGTACAATCGTGATTCAAAAAAACTTCATTTCCCATTGTAATGTTAAATCCAAATTGGCAATGAAAATCTGGTTCAATATAAGGATCAGTTCCAATTTGATGGAAAAGGGTTGTTAGTAATTCTAAATTGTAACCGTGATTTTGATCAACTTGCTGGTTATATTTAAAACACAGATTAAATGCTTTTTGATGGGCAGCCATGATGCGGGAATCACGGGCATCAAATGCTTGGTTATTGATCAACTGGTTAACTTCTTCAATTTTTTGTTTCATGTGAAACTCCTCTTTAAAGGTTTATAATTATCTTAAGTATACCGCATTGAAGGTGAAATTTTGGACTTAGAAATCCACCAGGCGTTAACGGCTGAAGAAATTGAGCATGTTAAGCAAATTACAAATACAGAAAATTTGTACTATGATTATGACCCGCTAATCGAACAGGCGCGCAACCATGCCTTTTATGTTTGTCGCCAATTTAATCAAACGTTTGCGCAAACCGGTCATGGTGAAATGCAGCTGATGATGGATCTTTTTGGTGATTTAGGGAACCATGCTGAAATTGGCAAAGGATTTATTACTGAATTTGGGTTTAATCTGCACGTTGGGGATCATTTTTATGCCGGGCAGAATTTAAAGGTGATTGATTGCAATGTGATCAAAATCGGCGATTACGTTCAGGTAGGCGATAACTGTGGTATTTATACTTCAAATCATGCATTTGATCCGCAAAAGAGGGCAGATCATTGGTGCAGTGATCATCCAATTACGATTGGCAGTCATGTTTCAATTGGAAATGACGTTACGGTTTTACCGGGAATCATGATTGGTGCCAATACGGTCATTCGTTCAGGAAGCATTGTAACGCATGATCTTCCGGCAGATGTGGTTGCAGCCGGGACGCCATGTACAGTGATTGAAAATCTTTCTGATAAAGCAGAGTAATCATTTGCAAGTTGGAACCTCTTTAAGTATTCTTAAAGTGAAATTACATATAAAGAGGTGCTGACAAATGAAAATCAGTATTATTGGTGCAACCCACGCAGGAACATTTGCAACGATGCAAATTTTAAAAGATCATCCTGATTACGATGTCACGGTTTTTGAAAGAAACGACAACGTCTCATTCCTTTCATGCGGAATCGCATTATGGGTGGGCAATCACATTGCAGACCCGAATAAAATGTTCTATTCAAGTCCGAAAGAGCTTGAAAAAATCGGGGCGCACATGAAAATGCAACATGAAGTTTTGAACATCGATCCTAACGCTAAGCAACTAAAGGTTAAGGATTTGAATAGCGGGAAAGAATTCGTTCAAGACTATGACAAACTGATTATCACTACCGGTTCGTTACCGGTCGTACCTCCAATCAAAGGCATTGATAATCCTAAAGTTTACCTTTGCAAGGATTACGGTGATGCTCAAGTTTTACGTGAAAAATTTGCAGGAATTGAAAAAGCGGTGATCATTGGGGCCGGCTACATTGGCGCTGAACTTTCAGAACAGGCAACGACAGCCGGAAAAGATGTAACCTTGATCGATGCATTCCCACGGGTTTTATATAAGAACTTTGATAAGGAAATCAGTGACCGAATTGAACAAGAATATCGGGATCACGGTACAAAGTTAGCATTAGGACAAAAGGTTCAATCCTTTGAAGATGCGGGTGACCAGGTCATCGTGAAAACCGATAAGGGCGAGTATGAAGCTGACATTGCGGTTTGGTGTGCCGGCTTCAAACCGAATACCAAGTTAGCAGAAGGCAAGCTCGACATGCTTCCGAACAAAGCTATTCGGACAAATGAATACATGCAAACCAGCGATCCGGATATTTATGCTGCCGGTGATGCAACCAACGTTCATTACAATCCAACGGGCAAAGCAGATTACATTCCATTGGCAACTAATGCGATCCACCAAGGAATTTTAATTGGGCAAAATATTGATAAGCCAACCGTCAAATACATGGGAACGCAAGCGACCTCAGCCGTTGAATTATTCGACACATGTATGGCAGCTTCTGGTTTAACGGTTGAAGGTGCCGAAGCACGGGGGCTAACAGTTGATTCAGTGACGACTGAAGAAAATTACCGGCCGGAATTCATGCTTACAACGACGCCAGTTGTTTCCCGGTTAGTTTGGGATCCAGCAACGCACCGAATCTTAGGTGGAGCCGTTTATAGCAAACATGATGTATCACAATCGGCCAACGTATTATCACTTGCAGTTCAAAACAAAATGACAATTGAAGACCTTGCCGGTGTTGATATGTTATTCCAACCAAACTTTGACCAGCCATTAAACTGGTTAAATAAGGTTGCGATGGCAGCCGTCGATAAGGCAAATGAAACGAAATAGTTAATGGTAAGAATAGAAGAAAGAAATTTCTTCTATTCTTTATTTTTAATGTTGACAGCGCTTACAATTATATGTAATATAATCTTTGTAAAGGACGTGTTACTGATTCGATCAGGCATAAGTCTACAAGTTAAGGGTAGCTGATAAACTAATTTGATGTACTCTTAGGTTGTAGACTTTTTGTGTATTGAGGAGAAAAAGTTATGAGATATCTCAAGAATTTCAATAACAACGCAGCATTAGTTGAAGATGATTCCGGAAAAGAATATGTAATTATCGGGAATGGAATCGGATTTGGCAAACATCCGGGAGACTTAGTTGATGAAGGGAAGATTGAACGGCGGTTTGTTCCATCTGATTCAAATACGCCTGAAATTGAAGAATTCAAAAATATCCGGCCGCAAGCCATTGAAGTAACTTCAAAGGTGACAGCAATGCTTGCTCAAAAGGGGAACCTTAATTTTTCTGATTATCAATACTTTGTGTTGGTCGATCACATTGATTTTGCATTGAAACGTTCTTTAGATGGAATTGAAATTCCGGATGGAACTGTCCGGTGGAACGTCAAGCATCTTTTTCCAAACGAATACAAATTAGCGTGTGAGGCAATTCAGCTGATTGAAAGCGAGTTTTCAGTCAAATTACCGGTAAGTGAGCAGATCTTTATGACTTATCATTTGCTTGATGCTGAAAGCGATGGAACCAAGTTGCAAGATACCGTTAAAATTACGCAGTTGATTGCGGGAATCGTTTCAATTGTCCAGTATGATTATCATATTGAACTTGATCATGATTCATTTAACTATAATCGGTTCGTGAACCATTTACGGTCACTAATGATTCAACATCTTAGTGGTAAATGGCATCAAGGACAGGGACTTGATCCTGCGGTTTTGGAAATTATGCGGCAACGTTACCCGCAAGCAGCCGAAACGGTTGAACGAATCAATACGTTTCTTACCAGTAAAAATGGTTGGCAGTTAAATCCAGATGATAAAGTTTACTTAATATTACATGTTTGGCGGGTAACTCATCGTCAGACAGATGATTAAATTCGCGTGTAACTATTCAATTAGGCATTAGCTCAGATTTAATCAATTTATATGGAATGATCAGCATGATGATTCTATATAATGCGGTTAAATTTGGGCTTTTTGTTTTAA
>NZ_JAULLI010000015.1:0-47947 GCF_030518115.1 Ligilactobacillus sp. 110_WCHN | reverse complement strand
ATAGTAAAAAAACAAAGATGTAACAGAATTGTAAATTATTAAGAAAGCATTAACGTCCCAAACGCCTTTTAAATCAACATTTTTGGCACTTTATGTTTTTTTTTATTCGAGCAATAATTTGACACATTATATAAAGAACTTTAAAATATAATACGGGTGTATTTTTAAAGACTATATTAGTTATAGGAGTGAAAATTTTTGAAGAAAACAGCAAAGAAAATCGTTGCAGGAACGGTAGGTGCCGCTGGATTATTTTTAGCTTCAGCTGCAACTGCTGTCAATGCCGATTCTGTTCACCGCGTCGTTAAAAACGATACTGTGTGGGCCTTATCTCAAAAGTTCGGAGTTTCAATTAAATCAATTGAACAATTAAACCATATTGATCAAAACACCAATTTGATTTATGTTGGCCAAGATTTACAAATTCCAAATAAGGACGCACAAGCTCCAAAGAACAACACACATACATATACTGTTCAATCTGGAGATTCTCTTTGGGCAATCGCTCAAAAATTTAATACAAGTGTTGACCACTTAAAACAATTAAACGGTTTAACATCAAACTTGATCTATGTTGGTCAAACATTAAAAGTTGACGGTCAAGCTACTGCTCAACCAGCTAAGGCTGCAACGCCTGCTCCAGTTAAGACAGTTGCGCAACCAGTTCAACAGCAAGCACCAGTTGCAAAGGCTTCAGTTGCTTCATCAACTCAAAAAGCAGCTCCAGTTCAATCTGTAACAAGTTCAGTTACAACTTCAAAGGTTGCTCCTGCAGTTATAAGTTCATCAGCAACAAGCTCAAGCAGCTCTTCACAACAATCAGTTGCAAGCAGTTCAAGTTCACAATCTTCAGTTGCTTCATCTGTTAGCTCACAAAGCAGTTCAAAGCAAGCTGTTATTGCAGCTAACCACGTAACATACACGGTTAAGTCTGGAGATACACTCTATATTATTGCCCAAAAATATGGGGTATCAGTTGCCTCATTGCGTGAAGCTAATCCGAACTTAGGAAACTCATTAATCGTTGGTCAAAGCATTATTGTTAATAATCCAACTAAGAATCCTGCTGCAGCTGCTTCATCTTCATCACAACAAGCTCAAGCAAGCTCAAGTTCTCAACAACAGCCTTCACAAGTACGGACAAATAATAACCAAAGTAACCAACAAACTGCTCAGAACAACAATCAACAACAAAATAACAATAATAATCAAGCTGTAAAGGCCAGTTCACAAGCTCAACCAGCTTCAACAACGCGGACAGGCAGTGGAAGTAATGTTGTTTCATTTGCTGAATCTTTGGTTGGGGTTCCATATGTATACGGCGGAACAACTCCAAGCGGTTTTGACTGCTCAGGCTTTGTTCAATACGTATACAGCCACTTTGGCGTAAACTTACCACGGACAACAACGCAGCAAGAAAATTGCGGTACTCAAATTCCTGTAAGTCAGGCTCAACCTGGTGACTTATACTTCTGGGGACCAAAAGGCGCTACATACCACGTTGCCATCTGTGTTGGTAATGGTAAATACATCGCCGCTCCGGAACCAGGTCAAAGCGTTTCAATTGGAAGCACTCAATATTTCCAACCATCATTCGCTGTTCGGTTGTAGGATTAAAAAATAAGGTTCTCTATCAACACGTACTGGTAGAAACTTTTAGGCGACTTCGTCATATGGCGGAGCCGCTTTTTTAATTTCAATTTTCACATTATGAAAGCGAGTAAGATTCTTAAACGGAAATTATTAAGGTTACGGAACCCGTAAGCAGTTCTTTTGATGACTTTTATTTTATTATTAATACCTTCAAGTGCACTGTTTGCCAACCTTGTTTGAAGACTAATCCCGACTTCGTTGTAGTGTTTTTTCAATGTTTTGTGAGCGTTATGTTCCTCAAATGGAATTTTTTCATCAAAGCGAAGATATTTGTCTTTAATATTGAACAAAAATTTGATAGTATTGTTCATGTAGGTTTTATGTCCTTTCTATAAGGATTATTTTAAGCGGCTTGGCGGAGTCGCTTATTTTTTACCCTAATTTATCATTATTTGAACAAAAGAAAAAGGCACTGGTAGAGAAGTTTAATCTCCATCAGTACCAAAAAGTATACAACCTTCTTAAAATAGTCTCACTTTTATATTATATATTCACCTGTCCAGCTGTTGATTTATTCCAACTTCCTTGTTGATCTCCTTTAGGAATCATAAATGAACATTTATCATTCCATTCATTCGGATTTTCACTTCCAACGTCAAAATCAGCATCGTCCACTTCCCAATGACCCGATTTTTCTGAATAGACCATTGTTACGTCAACTGTTCCATCATTTGACCTAATACTTGTATCCTGATCGTTGTTAGCTTGATCCTGATCAAGGTTTAAAGTCTGCTTCCGGTCCACAAAAGCTGTAAACTTAACGGTCGGTTGGGCTCCATAAGATTGAATTTCAACCGACGAATTATCGAGTGTAACCTTGTCAAACTCATTACTATATGAGTTTGAAACTTCTTTCAAATCGTTATACGTATCGTTTAATAATTTGCTTTCACTTGAAGTTGCAAATGGTAAGTTGTTAAAGCTCATCGTTGGGATCACTCTGTTCCATGAAACTAGAAATGCTGAAAAGCTCTCAATCAATGTTTGATGAAGTCGATTACTTTTCTCAAAGGAAACTTCAGGACTCAATACAATATTTTGATTATCTTTAGTCAAATCAATCTTTTCGGATTTTTTTACTGTTCCATACGCTGAATTATTCATCTTCAACGTTAACTGGTACTTTCCTGGGAAAAGGTTAACATGGTTCATATTTTTTACAGGGATGGCTTGCTTTCCATTAGCCACTGTTACAGTCGTTCCCGAAACGTCATCTAATCCAGAAATCGAAATCACTCTTTTCTGAGGTTCCCAGAGCTTAGATCTAAACATTCCGTGGTTAACTAATTGACAATCATCAGTTAAAAAATGACGGATCTGTTTTCGCGAAGGATCTGTTTCCATAAAAGTTTGGTAGGCTGATTTATCAATCTTAGAATGATTACTGTACTCCGGTAAATATTTCTTTACAGTTTTTAAATCCTTTTTTTGAATCGCATTAACCAGCCGATCCATCGTTGCCGGAGTTGATTGATAATATCCCCAACCACAAATCCCCAAAATTCCAAGTATAACTACAACAATACTAAGTTTCTTTTTCATTAATCAATTAATCCTGCAAGGAATTGGTCTCTCATTGAATTGTAATCGCCCGAATCAGATCCAGAAGTTGCAACTTCCCACTTACCATTTTTCTTAGTTAAATGAAGTTGGTAACCAGAATTTTCATCAGTTGAAACTTGCGCCTTTGAAATCATATCAGGTAACTTATTAAGGACATACTGTGCAGCTTCTTTATCAACCTCATCTTCATTGATATTATCATCATCTTTATGACTATTCATAAAGTCTTTTTCAAAATCTGATGACAATTGATCAAAATTCATATCATCAATATTAACATTTTTTGCAACTACATCGATTGTAACCTTGTCTGGTTCAGCTTCGTATACTTTGTATGAAATGCTGTCCCGTTTAGCTGCATCATTGACATAGTCTTGGAAGATTTTATCTGCTTGTTGGTCCGTAACATTATTTTTGTCAACGCCATTACGTAATCCGTTAACAAAGTCATCATGATACTTCTTAGCATCGGCATTTACATTATTAGCCAAATCATTATGCTGTTGGTCCGTCTTATTGTTTAAAAAGACGGCTTCAATATATTGCTTAGCCGCTGTTTTAGCACTTTCACCCGGATCTTTGAAGCTACTTGCATTAACGTTCGTTGTTGATGATCCGAGCTTATTGTCATTTTGAGAGTTAACTGCATCTGGACTAAACTTTAATTGATACTTGTCCTTTTTATTAACTTTAAAGAAGACATACCCATTTGTCGAATCTCCCTTGTCTAACTTTTGATCATCAATTTCATTGATTCCATCAATCGATACTGACGCTGGAGAAATCGATTGTTTGCCTTTCATCAACTTAAAGTCATCATTCGAAAGATTCAATTCCTGGCCAGTTGTATTCCGAATATTAACTTTCAATGCTAAATATCCCTGACCACTTTTAGCAGGTTGATCTGCTTCTTGAACGTAACTTCCACTCAAGATCTTAATATCGGCTGTCTTTTTCGATCCGCAAGCCGCCAAAACCAATAATAAGCAACCAATTAATGCCGCTGTGATTAATTTTTTGCCTGCTCGCAATTTATGCTTTAAGCTTACGTTTTTGTGTTGATTATTTTTCATCATCACATTCTCCTTTATCCATTTTATTTTTTAATTATTTGCTTAATTCATAAGTAAATAATCATCAAAGGTATAATATCAATGTTTCTTAATAAAAGCAACTAAAATTCGACAAAAAATAATTTTCCTTATTATATTACAGCATAATATTCACTATTTTAATAAAAATACAGGCTTAAAGTTAACACTAAGCCCGTATCAAAAAATTATTAATTGTCTAATTTTGTCATTATGACCTTTCCATAATCATCATCTGATTTAAGCGAATAATCACCAATAATTTTCTTACCCTTATTTTCAACCTTCAAATTAGACATTGAAATTGATCCTTCTTTGCTTTTAAGCTTTAAGCGGTCACCTTCAACAGTGTAACGAATTCCTTTTCGATATGCTTGATGCATTTGGCGATCATAACTAATGGGATGCTCATTACTTTCTGCTGTAATTTTTTTCAAAACACTTTGGCCTAACCTACTATCATTTGCGGGAATCATAATATATGAGTCAATTTCATCATCCTCACTTGCATTGTCAGTATAAAATTTTACATAGTAATTCGAACTTATTCCCAGACCGTCTTCCATGCTAACCAAATACGTATTGTTTTGAATAGCCATTTTAACTCCTGGTGCGAAAGTGGCTAAACTAACTCCTAAGCCAATCAACATTACCACATAAACTGATGCAATCCAATTAGCACGTGTTAATGATCGGTTATTAATCCGAATATCTTCTTCGATGTCAGTACCATCAGGGAAAAATACGGTAGTTGGTTGAAGTGCTTGCTTTTGACTCAAATCTCGATAAAAAATCATCATTCCGACTTCCATATATGATCCAACCCAAAGCATTCCAATAAATAACGGCAACATTCCAAGAATTTGCCATCCTGAATAACTAAGTTGAAAAATAAAGAAATCTTCCTTATATCCATTCATCATTAATGAACTTTCCTTTAAGCACTGACGAGCAGTTATATCTTCATCATTATCATAGTGATCTTTCATGATAAACAATGCTTGCGAATATTCAAGTTGCTTAATCCAACCAGGAACAATGAAAATCATTTTCCAAAATTCTTCAAAAAAAGCTGAAGCGTATGCCACGCGGATTACTTTCCCTGCTAAACGATGATCACTAAAAACTTGCCAAATTTGTTTAAACCAATCATCAGCAAGTTTACCTTGACGAACCCAATCAAGAAATACATACTGTACACCAGCGCCAACCATGACAATAACCGGAATGAATAGAACAAAAAATAATGCCCCCATTCCAAAGTTTCCACTCATCAACAATCCGATTGAGCCGCCAAGCCAAACTCCAAATGATAACCAGGTAACTAGCACCATTGTGATTGCCTTTCCCCAGTTTCCTTTTAAAAGATCTTTACTTTGCTGTTTAATTAACGCACGTGACTTCATTATTGAACTGCCCCCTTCTTAACCATCATAAATTGTAAAAATTTATTAGGACTGTTTGTTTTAAACTGTCCACTTGGAACAAAAATGGCAATCCAAGGCATTGCAAACATTGAAAGTAAGGCCAGAATATCAATAATTGGAACAAAAAGTAAAATAATCTGGACAACCATAATCGCTAATGTTGCCCGAGCCTTAAATCCAATATCACGCATTCGACGAAAATAAGCCGCTAGATACATCATAAAATAAGCCAGCATAATAACGTCCATTCCAATCGCCGCAAACGTTACGTATTTTGAAGCTTCGATAAATACATCTAAAATTAAAATCAATGGAATCAACCAAAGGAATCCAATTGACAATCCCCAACCGAAGCCCCGGCGCGTTGTTACGCCTAAATAGTTAAAAATTCCTTTAAAGAAGTCAATTGTTGCTTCTTTAATTGTCACTTTTCCTTTTTCAAGAATGTGCATGATTACATCTCCTTCGAAGAATTACTAAACTTCCCGGTTGGCATGCATCCAAGAATTGCAAATATAATAATTAGGATGATACCTGCAAATGAAACAAATGGAACAACTAATGAAGCCAATAATAATATAATATAAATTGCAATAAGTGCTGTTATAACGCCTTCCTTTAATCCTGCATCGCGAAGACGGCGTGCAAGGACTGATAATATCGGAATAAATAATACTAAATGAATGATACCTGTAATAAAAATCATTGTCTTATCTAATCCGATACTATATAAGACGTGCATATTGTATGATTTTACAATTGAATTAATAATGTTCCATACAAAATTAATAATGAAATAATCTAACATTGCCCACCAAAATCCAGCACGAGCTGATGTTCCTTTAAAGTCAACATACCCTTTCCAAAAATCCTTCCATGCTTGTCCAAATGTTACTTTTCCTGATTCGTTAACCTTATTCATTTTCTTCTCCTTCCAACTCTTTAACATTAAAATGTTTGCCACGAAAATTTTTCTTACCATTTTCAATGCTTATTTGAATTTGATCTTCATTTTCATCTGTAAGACCGTAAAAATTTACTTCCTTTATATCCTCATCATTAAAATAAAAATTCGATTTCATTTCTCCTTGAGGAAACAGACATCCACCATAGTCAAAATATCCAACTTCGTTATTTATTTCTAAAATTGGTACTCGATTTGTTATTAGAATTTTTTGACCATCTTCACTATTTTTCAATGAAACTACTGAGCCCAATGGTAAATATTGTTGCATGGTTCACACCTCATTTCTTTAAAAGATCTAATAACCTTGTAAGTGGGTCTTTATTTTTTTCATTGTTTTTGAGTTTCTTCCAGGGCATCATTTTTTCACGATTTTTAAGTTCTTGTTTTAATTTGTCTAACTTTTCAGAAGTATATCCTTTAAAAATAATTTCTTCTATATCCTCATTATTAAAATGAAAAATATTTTCTCCCTTTCCGTTAGGATATAAAACAGCGCCATAATCAAAGTACCCGTTTCCTATTTTTCTTGTATATAACGGCAGATACTCCGTGATCATATATTTTGAATCTCTCGCATCTTTTAAAGTAACGATAGTTCCAATTGGTAAATATTCTTTTTCTACCACTGATCAATTACTCCTTCTAACTCACTAAGTGAGATTTTTTGAATGTTGTTGTCTTTATATTCTCCTTTCAATTTATTAAAATAATCAACTTCATCTGAGACTCTATATCCTTCAAAAAAGACTTGCTGAATATCTTCAGAATTAAAATATATTTCTATATCTTCTATTTGCCCATCTGGATAAACAACGCCACTATATTCTACAAAGCGTTTAAGATGATTCGACTTTACATACTTATCAGTAATCATTACCCAAATATCATTTTTAGCTTTTTTTAATTTAACGACTGATCCTAAGGGGAATAAGGACATATTATTCATCTCCATTTTTTGAAATCTTCTTATATATTTTCCTTTCTTTAAAATATTCTGGAATGCTTGTAATAAATAAATCTTCCAAAAAATATACGCCAATGGTTCTTCCACCACTTGGCGGACATCCTATTAATCCAATTAAAAATATTATTACAGCCAATTCCATACACATTTCTTTAAAAAAATTTTTTCTATAAATCTTAATAGCCTCAGCATTCGATAATGATAAATATTGAAAATTATTTTCTTCATTGTCGCGAATACATCTAACTACAAATGTAATGATTCTATCAAGAATAGGTATTAAAATTAACAATGATAATCTTATTTTGGAAGAAAAAATAGCATCATATGGATCACCATATTGACTTACGAATTTATCATAAATAGAGCCTAAAATTACCATTCCTACATACCCTAAACTCCTCCACTGTCTATTACGTCCAGTTACAAAATTATTATTTTGACAGTCATAATAAATCCATTCGCTTTTTCCGTCGCTTAGCTTATGCGTAGTAAATCGTCTAAATCTTATATTTTTAATAAACATATTTTTTCACCGCATTATTAAAATTATTTTTCAATTTATCAGCTTCAGAGGTAATTTCTGTAGAAGCTATCCCTGGAAATCCTCCTAATTTTTCATCTGCTTTGCTTCCAATTAAAGAACCTCCTTCATCAATTACAGTATCTCCAATAGCTGCTGTAGCGGCTTGTTTATCCGTTTCACCTTTCATCTTATTTTCCATATAATTTGCTTTAAATGTTGTATATACCGTAAATTCTGTATAACCTGGAATAGCTTTTATAGCATCTCCAGCTGCAATACTCCCTGCCTCTTTTAAAACATTTCCAATTTCTCCTAATTTCTTTCCTTTTTTTAGTTGTGATGTTCCTGTTCTTGAATGAGTAATTCCTCCCGCTTCCATACATTTACTCATTCCTTTAGATCTCTTCTTTTTTCCCTCAGTGGTGAATGCATCGCCTGCTGTATTTAATCCCCATGCAATTACACTCGTTACCTTATTTCCAATTGGATCTTCCCAAAATTCATTATCCTTTCTTTGCTTGCTATGCATATATTGAGAATACCACTCACTATTTACATCTTTTGTCCAACCTGTATCCTTGCACTGAAATATTCCTTTTCCTTGATATCCTTTTGACATCGAATGAATTGCACAACTAATCTGCCTTAGCTGGACTTTTTCCCCTTCCATTTGAAAGCCACTTAAGTATGAAGCTGAGGTTGAATTATATTGGAGTAATTTACTTTTAATTTCTTCATACTTTTGAGCCTGATCTGTTAAAACGTCCATTTGTTTGTTATTATTCTTAATTTGATCTTTATCTTTAGAAGCATCTAATCCTTCATTATTGCTAGCTATTTTTGCTTTTTGACTATTTATTTTTTCTATAAGATCATTTAATTCTTTTTCACTCCAATCCTTACTATCAACTTCTGATGCATAATTATCTGCAATTTTAGCCAAATCTTCAGCTAAACTATTTCCCGTTAATAAGACAGACTTTACAGCGGGAATTACTACCGAATTCATATAACGTCGAGCTGAACTATACGCCTTTCCCCTAAAATGAGTATCATCATTAAATGAATCAATATAGTGCATGACCTCTTGATAGCTTTCGTTTAAATTTGATACTGCTGTCTTTAAGCTCGATGCTTGTTTTTTTGAATCTGATTGTTTCATACAAATACCCTTATCAGCCATTATTCATTACCTTCCTTCTTTATCTCTAAATATTTTTTACGATTTTCTTCTTGTGACTCACTATTCTTTTTCAAATCTTTTAATTTGTCGTTTAACTTTTGGTCTAACCTAGTTAACGTCTTATTATCGTTTTGCTTTATAATTTCTCCGATTTCATAAATTTTATTTTGAATTCTGCTTCCTGAACTAGCTTCATATAATTCTTTTTGCAAAGTTCTATTTTGAGATGTCATTTCTCTTTGTGAATCAATATTTCTTCTCAAGCGCTTAATGTCTTCTCTTAATGTATCTTCCTCTTCTTCAAGATCCTTTTTTCTTCGAAAATATTCCTCTTCGTTAAATTCTGTCATTTACTTAACCTTTCTAATTTATTGGATTAAACCTGACATACCATTAGCTGTCGCATTATCAGTATCTTCAAAATATTGCGCCGCTTTATTTAAATTACTTACTACATTTTTCAACTCTTCATTAAAAGATGAAATTGCGCTTTTATATGCATCAATACACTCTGATGCTTTAGTATTTCCTTGCAAATTAGTCTCTGTATCTTTCTTAACACTTAATTTATTCTGTGGAATAGATGAACTTATCCCACTTATATATTGCTGTAATTCTACAGAATCACTTTGTATTTGATTATCCATAATATTCGCTCCCTTTAATTAAAATATTTAACTTTAATGAACTGCCGATCCAATTCTGCCCAGGCATCTCCAATTTCTGGATCAATTTCATTTTGATCATAATTAGCTTGGACAATATTTTGATCTTGTTTCCGCATTGTTAATACCATTGACTTGATGTACTTTTTATACAATCGAGCTACGCCTGTTATATCACTCGACATAAATGTACTATCTAGTCCCATTACTAAGGCAATTTTTACTTCAGTACTCATATGTAGAATCTTTTCCAATTCTGAATTATTCATATTGGTCTTTTCAATAAATTTCGCCATATCAGTGATATAAACATAAAGCCATGGCATATCTTCTTCTAAATTATTCAAACGATAGTCAATATTTTCTAAAATAGTCTTCTTTACACTTTGTAGCTCATCGTCAGAAGAAAATGTATCATCAAAGCCACTTAATGATCCATCTGAATCAATCAAAAGACTAGTTGAATTTTCTGATAGTTTAATAAATGTTTGTCCTACCACTTTCTTCAACGGATTAAATCTCTTCGTCTGATTTCCCATCAACAACAAGTTTCCATGTTCTTCCGGATCATACACAACTGCTTCAACATCTTCGTAGTCCAATCCAATTGGTAATTTTTGATTTGCCAATGCTTCTTCGACATCTTTCCGATTGAAGAATTCATCTGCTGGCAATTCGTCCTTCATCATTGGAATTGGTGCTGGTAAGCTGCCAACCCAGTCTTCATTGATTTGATCAACTTCATTCCGTAAGTTACTGATAATTTCAACATCATCTTGACCTTTAATCGGTAACGCTGTTTGGAATAAGCGAACTTCATCTAACATGATTAATCCTCGACCAGGCGTATCATCAATACTTAATCTGGTCTTTCCTAACAATTGATATAAATCATCATCACTATTTTGCTTCAATGCGATCCGCCGTTTGATATTATTCAACAATGTTGAATGCATGGCCCGCACTGATGACGCACTCGCAATTAAGTGAATCCCCAAGCTGTTCCCATCACGTGTCATCTTAACCATTGTATTCAAGAACTGTTCGCCATACTTGGTATCGTTGATCCCATCGAAGTTATCGATCACGACCATTACTTCCGGAATGATTTCACCGGTCATTTGTTGATACATTTCAATGTTTGCCACTGAATGCTTACCTAACATGGCCTGGCGTTCCTTCATTAAGCGGTTGATGCGCTTAATGAATTTGCGAATCTTTTCGTCTTCGCCTAAGCCAATTAAGTCAGCAACATGCGGCAAGTTCCGTAATGGCATTAACCCATTTGTGCCGAAATCAAGTAAGTAGAAGTTAACTTCGCCCGGCGTATTCTTCCGTGCTAATTCCATGATCACCGTTTGTAAGAACGTTGACTTTCCATAACCTGCGGCTGAATATAATCCGATATTGCCATCTTCGCCAATATTAATTTCCACTGGCCGTTGGTCTTGTTCACTTGGCACATCAACTTGCCCAATTGTAACCGTCAAATCTTTCTGATCTTCCTTAAAGACTAATTTTCGTAATTCAGATACAAAAATTCGCTCTCTTAATGGCGGCAACCATGGTTGAGCTAATGGCTTCGCGCCACTTTCTTCAAACAGATCATGCACCTTATTGACAACTGCCTCCAACTGCGTTGGCACTTTTTCCACATGACCAGTTTCATCAAGTCCGCTGAGGTCTTGACTGATGACTTGTTGTTGCCCCATCTTATTGATTTTCTTAATCAAGAAGCTTTGCTTTGTGTCATCCTCGTCTGGGCGGTAATCAGCACCACTATATGCGCTTTGGAACAGTTCGTATAGCTCGTTATTCCCGACTTCAAGGTATGCCCGTCCGGGTAATGTAATACTTGCGGCATCCGGGGTCTTCAAGACTTCCATTGAATCTTCACGATCTGAAACCTTTAATGAAATCTTGAAGTTTGAGTTTGACCAGATTTGATCGTTAACGACCCCCGCTGGTTTCTGCGTTGCCAAAATCAAATGAACCCCTAAAGAACGTCCAATCCGGGCGGTTGAGATCAACTCATCCATGAAATCTGGTTGTTCGGACTTCAATTCCGCAAATTCATCAGAAATCATGAATAAGTGTGGCATTGGTTCTTCTGCTTTCCCTTCCTTAAAGAGCTTTTGGTAAGCATTGATGTGGTTAACGTTATATTTTGCAAACAAACGTTGACGTTTCTTCAATTCAGCATTGATTGATTCCAATGCCCGCATACTTTGAGCTTTATCCAAGTTGGTGATCGTTCCAACTAAGTGTGGTAAATCTTTGAACAAGTTCGCCATTCCCCCACCTTTGTAGTCGATCAATAGGAACGCCACATCGTATGGGTGGAAGTTAACGGCTAAACTCAAAATATAACTTTGAATTAACTCAGATTTACCTGAACCAGTTGTTCCGGCAATCAATCCGTGCGGCCCATGAGCCCGTTCGTGCAAGTTTAAATCAACGATTTCATCCGGACCACTAACGCCTAACGGGACTGCTAAAGTCTTATATGGCGAGTGTTCATTCCACCGTTGGGTAATATTCAAATCTTCAACTGTTTTAACGCCGTACATCTGCATAAAGGTCAATTTTTCTGGAACTGAACTCTTCAATGTTTCTAAGTGATTCAAGCTCGCTAATTGGCGGGACATTAATTCCTTATTCTCATTGTCTAAGTGATCTAACTTAAATTGTTTTTGGAGTAACTTTCCTTGTTCCATGACCAATTCACCAGTATGACGGTCGCGAATATCAATAACGGTCTTAATGTTTTCAGGAAGACTACTCATAACGTCCTTAACATAAACCAAACTCAACCCGAGTTTTTCAGGTTCTGCCCCTAAGATTTCCATGATGGCGTGATCAAGAATTAAACGTTCATCTTCAACGATCAATACATACCGTGGCGCAAACTTCATCTTCTTTTGCTCATTTTCACTTGTTTGATTCAACTCATTCTGGCGATCTTTCAAAATCTGATTTAAGTAATTCATGATTGTATCGCGGCTTTTAGCGTCAAAAACAAACCCAGTCATTTTTAATTCCGGTAAATTAAATTGTTTTAACCATCGCAGCCATGACCATTTATCATAATCGTCTTCATTAAAGACCGCGATAAAACGAACATCATGATAACTTTGAAATGTTGCTAACTGACACAACATCCATTGTAACTGTTCGACCACTAAATCTTTCGGACCCACGTAACCAACCGGTTGATGCATTAAATCCGTTGTAATTGGCATGTTGTTTAATGTTTGCTTATTATTAACTAGCCGGTAAGCCTGTTCCATTAATGGATCATCAAGGTCGATCGAACTGCTACCACTGTTATTAATTTCGGCTGAACTTTCAGCTGTTCCCAATCCTAAACGGTATGTTAAGAAATCAAAATCATCGGCCTTCTTTTCATAAATTCGTGAATCATATTGACCAACCATTTTAAAAATTTCATTTGGTGATGGGTAATGATAAAAAGCATTTCCCCGTTGATCTTTTTGGACTTGGTAAATTTGCTTTTCCTTATCTTCAAAGTATTCTGTATATTTTTCTTTACGCGCCTTAACATCATGTTTATACTGTTTTTTATTTTTAAAGAATTCAATAACTGCCATCACAACCGTAACTGAAGTTGTGGCCAATGACATTAACATAAAAAGGGCATTTGCCCGAATTAATGCCATTACAATACTGACTCCGACCATTACCAATGGCGGAAGGATTGTTTTTAGTAATCCTTGATTATTTTTCTGAATCGGAGCAGGCGGATTTTCAACCGTAATTTTATCTTTGGGTGCTCGCTTAATAATCCGTGGTGAGCGATGATAATCCGGGTAATCCTTCGGTAAAACATGAGCTGATTTTTTAATTCTTGTTAGGGAAGTTTCAATTTGCCCTTCAAGAACATGCAACTCATCATTAAACAATTTCAAAGTTGTTTGCCCCAACTGAATAATTGATCCTTCAACCAACTTAATTTCTTTTTCTTCTGGATAGAAGTAATTAACAATTACGTCACCATCTAAAATATGTAAATTCCAACTGTCTTTTAAATCTTTCTTTGTTAAAAGCAACTTGACTGGTTCTTCAACCTGAATATCAGCACCAGGCTGATTTGTAATATACAATTCTTTTGAAGTAAAGAAATCATAGAGTTCCATTCGTCACTTTCCTCCGTTTTTATTGTCCTGGGTTAGGGGTTACTTGCTGTTGATCATTATTAATCGTTGAATTTGAATTTTTATTTAAACTCTTACTATACTTACTGTATTGGCTTTGTAAGCTTTCCAACTGTTGTTCCCGTTTGGTAGGGCTAAGCTTTTTGTTGGTTTTTACACTGTCCATCTTTTCAAGCAACGCATACATAATTAAATTCGAGTCCTGTAATTGCTTAGCAGTTGCCAACGCATCATCTAATTGGCCCCGACCATCCATAATCCAAAAGTTTAAATAATTTGTGTTTGATTGCAACGTAATATTTTTCATAATATTATTCCGCTGTGTCGTATCAAATCCTTTTCCTTGAACGTATGCATAAGCTAATTCATATTTCTGAGTTTTCCCGAGTTTCGACAATTTAACATGTTGTAAATCATTAATCGTCTTGTCATATTTTTGAGCAAGAAAATCCGTATTGGCATTTAAACATGAAGTATCAGTTGGGACCTTATTAATTAATAGGTATCCTAATGGAATTAACGTTAAAATTAACGCGATTCCAAACCACAATGCTAATTGTTTAAAAAGGAAAAATTTCTTTCGCGGAACCTTAACAACTGATTTTTTCTCTTCTTGGGCATATTGTTCATATGTTCTCTTCAAGAAATCCTGCATTGCCGTTAAGTCATCGATTGCCAATATATCCTGTAAAAATCGACTTTCTTTAGCAATTTCTGGTAACAATCCATTATACAGATCATCAAATGAATGCTTGGTAAATAAGTAACCTGCTAAACATTTAACTTGCCGTAAAAATTCTTCATCACTCGGTTGACTCCCGGGCATTAAACCAACAATCCCCCGGTAGATTAATTTTGGATTTCCATTATAGTCAAGGTAAATATTTTGCGGATGAATAAAAGTTGTTAACTTGCCATCTTCTAAAATCTTTTTAACAGGCATTAAATTCAACAATAACTTTAATTTCTGACTGGTTGTTTGATTTTTGACTTCATTTGCAAAATATCCAACCGGTAACGCGCTTTTTAAGTTTACAAAGTCTTCCTGCCAATCAAGGGTAACGCTTAAAAATAAATCATTTTTTAATTGTAATAACAACAAATCATCTGAATTCTGCGTTGTTACATCTGCCCGACTAATCTTTTGAATTAATTGCAAGCTTTGTTGATTGTATTCATATTGATATTGTTGATGATTGAATTCATACTTCACACTTTGACTATTCATGTAGATCCTCCATTACCTTTAAAACATCACCTGTTGTAATTTTTAATTCAGCCAACGTTTGATTACTTCGTAATACCATATTCTTAGTTAAAACCAAAACTGTATACGGTCGTTCTGCCAACCCATATATTTCTTTCAGTTGGTCGATTAATTGCTCCAACCTAATTTCAGACGAAACACTAATATCCTCTCGAATATTACCCGGCAATTCGACGGTGATTTGCACTTCGTTGTCCACGTTTTTCACTCCTTAACATTCTCCATGTAATTAACAGTCCAATTAAAATTCCTAATCCAGCAACCATCCAATAACTAAAATGAAACTGCTTTTTAGTCTGTGACTGTTGGGTATAATCATAGTTTGGTTTCTGAGCCTTTACATGCTTAATAAATACATTTTTAGTCGTATACGGATCTGGTTCTTTTCGCTCCTTTTGAAATACTTGAACTCGTCCCTGTTTTTCAAGTTTTTGACGTTGTTTTCCAAGATCGCCGACTTGATCAGTTTGAAAGAGTTGTTGATTATCATTGCGAGTTTGCTGTTTTCCATTCTGTCCAATTTGATTTAATGGTAAATTTAAATTTTGATTAGTATAATGGTTCCGCTCAACCTGGCCAGCAACAATGGAGTTTCCTCCTAATAAAAATACTCCAATCACAATCCCTAAAAAGAAGTTAAACCATTGCTTCTTCATGAAGAACCTCCTGATTTCGTTCCGGTACAAATAAAATCACTAAACTTGCAGCAATCATCAATACTCCCATTACCACTAAGCCTAAAATGGCATTTGTCGTATTGAACATCGCAACACTTAACAATTGATTTCCAACCAGTCCTAAAACGTTCAAATGTTGCAAAATTACATTCTTTAAGAATTGAGTTTGGTTAAAGACATAGTTTAGTAAAGAAGCAATAATTAAACCTGTCCCCCAAATCTTTGCGTAATGCATTAAACAATAAAATACAAGCGTCAAGGTCATACTGAGGAAAATAAAGCTTAAGTTCCATAATAATCGATTAGAATCAATGATTGGGAATTGTTTAGCTGCAATTGGAGCCAAAATAACTCCGCTCAGCAAGCTTGCAATCCCAAGGAAGATCAGTTTCCGTGCATGAATGTTTAATTTGGTCTGCTTCTTTGAGAAATATTTTCCACTTTGGAAATATTTCATATTCTCAACTGCATAAGCAATAAACCATGCTAAAATTGCAAGAACGATTGTCCACATTCCCATGTTATATGACTGAGTTCGTTCAGAAACAACTTCATTTCCAGCACCACCGACTGGATTTGTAATAAAGTTCAGTAACTTTTGATTAGGAACTCCATTCTTATAGGCAGCATTTAACACATTAATGAATGACTGTGCAAAATCGCCGCTCTTCGCTAATTCATTTCGGAATGTCTTTTGTAAATTCATCGATTTACCATTCAAACTCTTTCCGCTATTTTGAATTGAACCCAATGAACTATTCAAACCTGTTAACTCTTGATAAATCCCATCAAAAGCCCCATTGTCTTGAGAAGCATCTTTATTCGTACTATCGGCTTGGTCACTTAAATCAGATAGATCACTCGTATCTGATGAACCACTATCTGTACCCATTTTTTGAGCCATTTGATTTAATTTATCTTGTGCTTGCTGTAACTTTTGAATTTGACTTTGTGCATTCTGCAAAGTTTGCTTTGAATTAGCCCCTACGGCAGCTAATTCTTTTTCGTAATTAGCTTTTTCCTGAGCCAATTTTGCACTATCTTGATCGAGGATCGTCATTAAATTAGAATTGTCTTTCTCATTTTGATCATTTGCCTGTTTTACTAACCCGCTTAACACATCGCTTAATTTTTCGTTCATCAACTTCTGGATTGGTTGATCTTTCAACAAGTTAGCACGGGCTTGTGCCATTTTGGCAGCGTCATCGTACTCAGCGAGCCATTTACCCGTTAATTTAGCCATTTCGGCTTTTGAAGATAATTTGTTTTCATTCATAGCCGCTAAATTAAACGAAATCGAAAAGCTTCGATCTTTATCATTCGAAATATTTTGTGTTTGGAAAGTTGTTTTCGGTTGATTTTCTGTCTTTGCAGCCGCATTATTTGCTTGATTTTGATTATTATTCTGATTTTGTTGTTGCGAGTTACTCTGACTTGTCTGGCTTACCTGGTTTTGATTTTTATTTTGATCTTGTTTCTGAGGTTCAACTGTTTCAACAACTTGTTGTGTTGTTTGATTTGATATTGTAACCTTTTGAGGTGCATCCTCCTTATGATTATATGTAACTGTTACTGTTGAATCCTCATTTTTCAAATCAACTGGTCTATAACGTAATTCCAACGTTATCTCTGAAGCGTCTCCTGGCGAAACCCGATATTTATTATTTTCAATCTTCTGAGCTACTAAGTTAACGACCGTTACCTTATTTGGAACGGTTACTTCAAATTGATCCTGACTAACATTCTTTAAATTGTTTAATACAATTTTTTGAGTTTGTGGCTCAGTATTATTTTCATTTTCTTTTTTAGCTAACTTATCATATAAATCGTTAAAACTTGAAACTTCATCCCGATTTCCATTAAATTTCGGATCCGCACCTTCATCTTTTAGTTGGCGATTATAGTAGTTAATACTATCAATATTATTTTTAATTTGCTTATATTCTTCACTACTTAAGACGTCTTTTGCTTGATCTGAAATTTTATTATTGAATGGTAATGGTTCATATAAATCGTTTAAATCATCAGCTTTACTTAAATTCATTAATTGATCATACAAATTCTTATCATTGTTTTGTAAATATTCACCTAAAGTCGTTGTGCTTTCATTTGCTTGGCTGCTTTGACTTGAAGAACTTTGCTTTATTGGGTTTGTAACTGATGTATCTGGCGACTTTTGATGATCAATTTCATTCTTAACCTCATCTGGATCAAGCTGTCCATTCGTACTTTGTAGGGCTTTTTTAATTGTATTAATTTCTTCTTCATATCCCTTACTATATGCCTCAAAGTCTTTTTGTAACTGACTTGCAGCATCATTTTTAGAGTCCCCGATTCCTTGATTTAACTGCTTATTCTGATTATTTAAAGCATTAATTTCTTGAGGAATTTGATCATCAGTCGATTCAGAAGTTTGCATCATCGACTTTGCCAATTCAGCCTTATTTTGGTTATTTTTAGCTTGCTGCTGCATAATCTTAGTAAGGTTGTCCTTCTCACTTTTAGCCTGGGCGGCTTCAGAAAGGGCAGCTGCTTGATTAGCCTGCTTTTGCGCTTGTTGATATGCTTGACTCTCGCTTAGTAATGATTTAGTTCCCTCTTGTAAATCTGGGAATCCTTGACTTAGATTTGAGATTGGCTCTGCTAGACCGTTACGATATATTGCAGCTAACGTTCCCTGACGTGCATAAATTCCTGCTACTTTATTTTGTGCGTCAAACAAATTGCTCATAATTCCTAAATCATAAATCGAAACTAATTTTCTATTCAGTCCTTGAATAATATCATCAGCTTCACCATGACAACGTGACTTCATTGCTTGACTTTTAGCATTAATCTTATATTGGATATTTAACTTTTGCGGGTTAGGATTATCAACATCAACAATTTTGGCAGAAAAGTCAGTTGGAATAAAAATTGCTAATTGATAACTATTATTCTTTAATCCACTTTCTGCAACTCCACGTGGAACAACATCCATTGAAACATTTTTGGGAAGCTTCAATCCGTTCAAGTAACTCTTGGCTAAAAGGTATTTTTTGCCACGATAAGTTGTCCCGTTATCTTCATTAACAACTGCCATGTTTAACGTCGGGATATGTCCTGAAGCTGAGTTCAATTTCTTTTGAATAAAGTTTTGACTTCCAAAGAAAATTAAAACTAACAATAATAAAACACTCAAAAGAGCTAAAACAATATTTCGCACATTATGATTTTTAGTTTTTTTCAATGTTTTCCTCCGATTCTTAATATCCAGTAACAACTTATTCCTTTTATATAAAAAAGCCATCAGCCAGGATAACTGATGGCTTTCAAACCACAAATTTAATTAAATTGTGACGCAATTTGTTGGTCTGTATCTTGCATTGCTTGTGCTGATCTGTTTAATTTGTCGCCAATTTCATCAAGTAATTGTGCAAATTGATCGACTTTTGGTTTTAATTGCTTAAATTCAGCATCAAATTGATCAAAGCCTCGACCTTGCCATTCTTGTTCAATTGTGGCTTCTAAACTATTTAAACTATTTGATAAGTTTGTAATTTCTGATGAACTTTGCTTATAGCGAGATGCATATGTATGCATCTCTTCAGGGGTCATCATAATCTTTCCAGCAGCCATATTACTTACTCCTTTCGTTTAAATAAATTTGTAACCTTAACTATACGATCACAAAAAGCAATATTATCAATTTTTCTTCATAATTTCAACTTAATTTTTTCATAAATTGTATCATTTAGTCCATCTTAGAATACATAAGTCTTGATCGCCCCCCCCCCCATTTAAAATTTTTTAAATTTTATAAAAGCTGATATTTCAACGATTTTCCATCCACTCTCTTAGACAAAAAGAACGCCTAAATATAATATTAAGATTCCGTTAAATTTTAAAAATATACTCTAAGTAACATGATTTTAAATGATCGATACTAATTTATAGTGCTTTTATTAAAGCTTCAGACAAAATTATAGATATTTAGAAGACTCCTGTCTTCAAGATTAAAAAATTCGATAGCATATATTCATATAAGTTTTATGGTCTTTTTATAAGAATTAATTTAAGCGACTTGACAAAGTCGCCTATTTTTAACCCCAATTTATCATTATTTAAAACAAAAAAGGTACTGAAAGAGAAGTTTAATCTCCATCAGTACCAAAGAGGATATAGCCGATTTTTATTATGTTTTTAAACTTTCAAAATCACAAATCCATTTTGAGCGATTTTATTTTCATCTTCCATTAAGTTCTGGCTCAAGACAACTTCGGAATTTTGCGGAATAACGACCTTCACACTTCCGTATCCAAAGTTAAACAAACAGAACAGTTTCTGACCGTCATATTCACGGGTCAACGTAAAGTACCGGTATTTATTGCTTAATTGACCCCATTCAAGGGTGCCGTCATTTAATAGATCAGCGTATTCCCGCCGCATTGCAATCGCTTTTTTCATAAATTGCAACATTGACGAGGATTGCCCTTCATCTTTCCATTTCATCGGGGCAAGATTCGTTGGAACGTCCTCGCCAGTTACTCCAACCTCAGTACCATACATGAACGATGGAATTCCAATTTGCATAAATGTAAATGCAATGATTGCCCGTGCCAGGTCTTCTTCGCCGTTGCACTCACTGATCAGCCGCGGGGTTACAAAACTTTCAACCTCGTTGATCAGCGTTTGGTTCGTATAAACGGTATTCTTCATTAAGGCATCATTGATTCGCGAAATCATCTCCGTAACGTTTAACTGATGGGTAACGAAGAAATCGTGCATGATCGTATAAAAGTCGACGTTATTCGCACTATCAATGTAGTCCTTGGCTAAATCACCGTTTGGTAAATATTGATATTGGCCCATCACAACAAAATCGGCCTTGATACTGTGCATTTGCTGGGTCATTAAATTCAAAAATGTTTGGTCGATCTCGTCAGCATTCAAAATTTCCCAGCCGTCAATATCAAACGTCTCGATCCAATACCGGGCAGTCTCCAGCAAATACTGCTGAACCGTCGGGCTTTGCAAGTTTAATTTCGGCATATGGATATTGCCGTCAATCGTTAAGTAATACTTATCCGGATCTTCATTTTCACTTGGAATCTGGACCGGGAATTGTCGAACCTTAAACCAGCTTGCAAACCGTGATTGTGCTCCGAACCGTTGAACGTCTTGCCACTGAAGCGACATGTCACTCATCCGGTCAAGCGGCAACTGTACCATTACGCGCATTCCGTGCTGATGAGCCTTTTGGACAAACTCGCGGAAAAGTTCCTTTGAACCAAACATGTAGCTCAAATCATAAAAATCGACCGGGTCGTTTTTCTGATTCGAATATGATGCAAAGATCGGTGAAAGCTTAATGCCGTTGATCCCGAGTTCATCAAGGTAATCAAGATGATCAATCACCCCTTGCAAATCACCGCCATAAAAGTTTGTCGCCGTTGATTTATCAAGATCCCACCGGGCTTTTTCAAGCGGTTCATTGTTTTCGTCGCCGTCAGCAAACCGATCAAGCATAATTTGATACCATACCGTGTGCTTCGTCCATTCAGGATTTGAATGCATTAAAAACATATTTTGATAATATGGGGTGTTAAACGGGGTTGCCTTTTCCAAAAAATCAGCCATGTAAAGACGGACGTTAACCGCATCATAAAGCAGTTCACCATCATGATCGCCAATCAAATGGAAAAGATATTGGGTCCGTTCCCGAACTTTAACCGGAATCGTGATCTCCCAGTAATCATACAAATCCGTCTTTAAGGTACATTGCATTGCTTCCACGTTTGGCCGGATGATTTCCATATCTTCACTGTCAGCTGCCAGTTTTTGTTGTTTAATGCGATCCAGTCTTCCGTAAATGATTTCAACCTGATGCACATCGGCATGTTTCGTTCGAAGCCGAATCCGAAACTGGTTTTTGCCCGCCAAGTAAGCCATTTCGCTTTCCGGGCGGTGATAAATTGCCGCCTTTTCCATAAACTAATTCCTCGCTTTTATTTCATAATAATTTTTAAGTTTGTTGGTTGAACTGCCTTGATTTCAGGATGTTTTTGCAAGTATGCGATGATCATCCGCGGCATTTCGTTTTCAACCTGTTTGACCATTTTATCCATACTATACATTGGATAATCACCGCCACCAACAGCCCGGTACTGGTTGATCGCAACGTTTAATTCATCGGTATCTTGGACATCTTTGTCATGATACTTCAATTCAGTTACCCGATGGCCTTGCGGTTGCCGTAAATCAAAGGTGTAATCAATTCCTGAATAGTAGTCGTAGTTATATAACTGCATCTTTGGATATGAAAAGTCCTTTGAAACGCTAAGCTTGCCATCCTCACCAACTTCAAAGAATGATGCACAGCGTTCCAACGCCGCCTTAAGATCCTTTCCAGTGATCTTTTCAACAACTAAAGTATTCGGGTAAACGTAGCTGTTCATGACATTTCGAATCGTAACTTCATGGCCTAATCCGGTAACTTCATCGTTAAACAAAGCTGTTCCGGCAATGTCAGCGCCCGTGGCATCCATTTCAACTTTATTGACCAGGTCAAGGTAAGCGTGACCGTGTAGCCGGGCTTGCATCGGATCATGGATCTCCATATCACCGTCGATCGTCGTCAAAGTTTGATCAAGCCAATCTTCAACATCATTGCGCCAATCAGCAGTCAGGGCATTCATCCACATTTCTTCATCGGCATCAGCCGTATCGATCAGTTCAGCCTTTGAACCAATGACTTGTTTTTGATCATTCAATTCAAGTGTAATGCAGCCAACCTTTTCGCCACGAAATCCTGGTTGAGTCGTTGGAATTCCATTGACCACTTCCGCAATTTGGCGGTGTTGGTGGCCAGTAACTAACGCATCGATCCCTGGGACTTCCGTCAATAATTGATAGCCTTCATTTTCGCCGGTCAAACTTTCAGTTGGTTCGCCAGTTGCTAAGTCACGTTCAAATCCGCCATGATATGCAACAACAACGATGTCAGCCTTTTTCCGCAGTTCAGGAACGTACTTTTGCGCAGCCTTTAATGCTGGTTCAAATTTCCAACCTTTAATATGATCAGGTTGTTCCCAATGCGGAATGTATTGCGTTGTCAGTCCGAGAACCCCGATTCTAACCCCGTTCTTTTCAATGATTTTATAAGGAGCATCGATAATATGGTAATCCGGTCCTTCTTGCATATTGGCATTTAAAATTGGATAATTCCGGTCTGCAAGCGTTGGGTTCAAATAGTCTGGGCCATAATTAAATTCGTGGTTGCCTAAAATTCCAACGTCTGCTTGAAGGTGATTGACCATCTTAACCAGATCAAGGTTATAGTGCTTTTCATCGCAAGTTTGATATGCATAATCCGTCATCGGCGAGCCTTCAACAAAGTCCCCGTCTTCAACGTATAATACGATATCCCCGTCTTGTTCTGCTTGGCGCCGAATCTTTTCAATAACTGCGCCTGCCTTTAAATACCCTAATCCATGATAGTCATTCCGACTTGTAAAATTCGTGGGATAAATATATCCGTGAACATCACTTGTTGATACGATCTTAATTTTCATGACGACACTCCTTCTCAAATTTTACTTATAATCTAATTTTACCCTTTTCGATCATTAAAAATAAAGTAAAGACATAAAAAAACAGTGATAACAAAATAAAGAGGCTGGACACATGTCCCGCCTCCTTATAATATCCGCATAATCGGGTTCCAAAACAAACGAGCTGCGACGCGAAGCTAGTGGAAGGACGCAAACCTCCGAATCTATGCTACGCGATTCGTTCGCTTTTCTGCTTCCACCACGCTCGTTTTGACTGTTTTGTCACACCTTCGATTTTTAACCAAGTTTTCTTCTCAAAGTTCCAGAAATCCAATCGATTACCGTAACCGTCACAACGATTCCCAAAAGGATGATGCCGACCCGGCTCCATGTCCGGGTTTGAATTGCGAACAACAATGGCGTCCCAATTCCGCCAGCGCCAACCATTCCTAAGATTGAAGCCGAACGAACCGCAATTTCAAACCGGTACAAAGTGTATGACAGGAACTGTGGCATAATATCCGGCAACGTTGCTAAGAAAAGCGCATCACTTTTCGTTCCGCCAACAGATAAAATTGCTTCTTCAGCCCCGTGATCCATGTTTTCCAATGATTCACTAAAGAGCTTTCCCAGCATCCCGATCGAGTGGATCGAAACGGCTAACACCCCGGCAAAGGCCCCTGGGCCAACCGCTTTGATGAACATGATCGCAAGCACGATTTCCGGAAATGTCCGGATAAATACCAGAATAAACTTTCCAATTTTTGACCGAACTTGAAGATGCTTTGATGACCGGGCGGCCAAGAAAGCGAACGGCACACTCAAGAACGCTGAAACAAATGTCCCAAGAAACGCAATCGCTAATGTTTGAATGATTAGTGATACTAAGTCTTCGCCGCTGCCGTTATAGACATAATGCCAATCCGGATGGCAAATTCCATTAAAGATTGATTTTGTAACTTCAACTGCTGATGATTGGATTCCAGACAAGTTCATTCCAAGAATTGCCCACACATACACTGCAATGATTAAAACCCCCCAGAATATCCAACCATATTTTTTATTTTTCGATGCTTTAACCATTTAATCCAATTTCTCCCGTAAATAATTACTTAATCCATCAATTACCAGAACAACAATTAACGTTGCAATGATAATAACCGCCGTTTGACTGTAATCAAAGGAATCCAATGACTGCTGCAACAGCATTCCGATCCCGCCGGCACCTAAATATCCTAAAACCGTTGATGCCCGCACGTTGATTTCAAACGTGTAAAGGAAGTAACTGATAAAGTTTTCAATTACCTGAGGCAAAACGGCAAACACGATAATCTGGAAATAATTGGCTCCGGCTGCTCGTAAAGCTTCGAGCTGGCCATTGTCAATCGTTTCGATCGATTCATAAAACAGCTTGGAAATCATCCCGAATGAGAAGATTGCCAATGTCCAAACCCCTGCGCTTGGCCCGATTCCAACGATTGCAACCATGATGGCTGCTAATAATAAATCAGGCAACGTCCGAACAAGGTTCAAGATAAAGCGAATTATTCCGCGGATCACTGGATTTTTAACCAGGTTACGCGCTGCAACGACTGAAAATGGCACTGCAACCAACGTCCCAATCGTTGTTCCGACGATCGCCATCTGCAACGTTTGGATTACAGGTTGAATCACGATTTGAACATATTTCCAATCCGGGTGCGCCATCTTCCCGATCAAACTGAAGAATTGACCAATATTACTGAAAAATTCTCCCCAATTAACTCCTGTTAACGCCGCTGAACCGCAGAGCAGGACGATAAACAAGACCGACCATGCAACGGACTTAAGATGGAACCGCTGCGCAAACGTTCTTTTCGGTACTTCATTCATTTTGCTTTGCCGCTCCTTCATAAATCGAATCAAAGTCTGCTTCTTGAACTTCTTCAATCGGCTTATCGTAAACTAACTGGCCTGCCCGCAAACCGACAATTCGATCAGCGTATTGCATTGCCAGTGGAACGGAGTGCAAGTTGACAATTACCGTAATTCCAAGTTTCCGGTTAAGTTCCTTCAATTCATCCATTACAGCTTTCGTTGTCAATGGGTCAAGCGAAGCAATCGGTTCGTCGGCTAACATGATTTTCGGGTCTTGCATCAATGCCCGTGCAATGGCAACCCGTTGTTGCTGACCACCAGAAAGTTCATCAGCCCGGGAATAGATCTTATCGGCCATTTTAACCTGTTTCAACGCATCAACTGCTTTTTGCTTATCTTCCTTTGAAAAAAGCCCCAGAACGGACTTCAGCGTTGAATAGTAGCCAACTCTTCCGGATAAAACATTGCGTTGGACGGATGACCGTTTTACCAAATTAAAGTTTTGGAAGATCATCCCGATTTTCCGTCGTAACTTCCGCAGTTCCTTTCCCTTGTAGTGAATGATCGACTTCCCCTCGATCAAAATATCGCCGTCCGTAACATCGTGCATCCGGTTGATCGTCCGTAACAACGTACTCTTACCAGCCCCTGATAACCCAACAACGACCACAAATTCACCTTTTTTAATTGTTAAATTAATGTTTTTCAGGCCAACAGTTCCACTGTCATACACCTTGCTGACATTTCGAATATCGATTAACGGTTCTTCCATAAAAAATGTTCAACCTTTCCAATTACTGATTGATCTTTTGAACGATCTTGTCATATTTCCGAACAGTATTAAAGTTGCTGTCCTTTGCTGGAACATATCCTTCGTGTTGGTAAACACTTGAAATAATTGCGTGGCCCTTCTTTGACTTAGCAATGTTTTGGAAAGCCTTGATCAATTTCTTTTGGAATGCCGGACTCATATCGCCGCGAACTGAAATTGTATCGTTTGGAATCTTTGGGGTCGTGTAAATTGGAACAACCTTTTGCATAACGTCTGGAGCGTCCTTCTTTACAAGATTCCGTGCGCCTTGGAAAATGAAGGCGGCATCGGTATTGCCGTTATAAACTGACATTACAGCTTGATCGTAACCCTTAACTTGAACGGTTTGGATGTGATCCTTGTTAATGTTGATCCCGTGTTCTTCCATGCAAGCAACTGGGGAGACCCAGCCTGAACTTGAAGTTGTATCTTGAACCGCGATCTTCTTGCCTTTCAAATCCTTAAGGTTCTTGATTTCGCTGCCTTTCCGAACAACGATTTGAGCCCGGTAGTAATTTACAAGTTGATTCGTTTGTTGATCATCAGGTTCCTTGTAACCAAACCGTTGAGCTTGTAAAAGAACCTTAACGCCATATTGTTTGTGGGCTTGAACGTAAGCATCTGGTGGCAAGAAACCAACATCAACCTTCTTCGAACCCATGGCTTCAACGATCGTATTGTAGTTCGTTGACACGGTAACCGTTACTGGAATGTGTAATTGTTGTTCCAATAACTTAGCAAGCGGTTTGACGCGCGCCGACATCTTTTGCGCATTTGATGATGGAACGAATTCCACGGTTAAATGCTTGGGAGTATAGTCGCCATCAGCGTGAACGCTTGAAGCGGCGGTCATCGTTATTAATCCTAAAATTGCAAGAAGTGAAAGCAAAACTTTCTTGATCTTCTTCATTTAAATCCCTCTTTTCTCAGTTTCGTCATTTTTATTATAGTAAAATGCAAATTATAAAAGCAATATCATTTTACATAGTTCGTTTTTAGTTGATAATATTCTTCAAAATAGAGAATTTTTCTTTTACATTTTTTAGGAAATTCCTGATTAATCGTTGCCGAAATATTAATTTTTTATAAAATCACGGATAATTGTCGCTATTTTTATGAGAAAAAGACGAGGTTGGATCTTCAATCACAACCTCGTCTTTAAATTTTAAATCTCTAAGCTATTTATTCTCCCAGCGTTTCTTTAAATCATATACGATTTGTTTGGGCTGCCGGTCGCGAGTAAAGACGCCCTTCTTATTACCGTTGACCCGGATCAATCCAGCCGGCGTTGCAAAGTCCGCAAAATTCCATAACAATTCACCGCAAACAAAATCACATTGATCAAAAACATCAAAGTTCATCTGGTAATAATCATGCTGGTATTCTTCCGAATATGGTTCCCGGTTAATTGAATGCATTCCGCTTAGCGTATCAGCCCCAAACTCTGTAAAGAGGATCGGTTTATCTGGGAATTTTTGATGCCATTTTTGAAGTTCAGTCATCAGGTCTGATTTGGCTTGACCTAAATCATTAAAATCGATGTACCAGCCGTAATACCGGTTTAATGCAATCACATCAAACAAGTCGCCCGTTAAATCAACGTCAACCGTTGCTGATGCAATTTTTGGTGCCACCAACGGAAGATGTTGCCAATCCAATTGCCGGGTGTAGTCGGTAATCTCCTTAAAGTATTCATGCACGCCTTCTTGCTGGCTTGCCGGTTCATTGGCAACCGACCACATAATAACTGATGGATGGTTCTGATCACGCGTGATCGTTTCTTGGATAACCTGTTTATGGGCATCCATTGTTTGCATTGTTTTCCAAGTATTCGCTGCTTTCTGCCCCATCATTGAAACCGAGAAGCCAGCATACAATCCGACTGCCGGGACTTCATCGATCACTAAAAAGCCGTCGCGATCTGCAAGCTGCATTTCTTCTTCGGAGTATGGATAGTGTGACGTCCGAAAAGCATTCGCATGCATCCATTTCATTGTCTGATGATCATGGTTTCATTCCTTTACCAATGATTGGGAAATCTTCATGCCGCCCAAATCCTTTAAGGTAAATTGGTTGGTCGTTAATATATACGCCCGCATCTTTGACTTCGACTTTTCGAACCCCAAATTCTTGGGTGTACGTATCGATCACCTCGTCTTCAACCAACAAGCTGATTTTTAGGCGATACAAGTAAGCGTTCATTGGTTGCCATAAGTGCGTATCGCTGATTACTATTTTTTGAATTTCGTTCAACGAACTTCCCTGAACCTGTTCAACCTGTTTTCCGTCTTCATCCAGAATTTCAGCAACCACCTGATCAAAATCTCCGGTAACCTTCACTTCCGGGTTAATAGTTGTCTGCTTTAGATCCGTATCGTACTTAACAACGATTTCGTCAATGTGAGCCGTTCGTGACGTTGTATAAAGTTTAACGGGGCGGTGGATTCCAGCATAGTTAAAGAAATCAAAATTCGGGTCCACATGGTAATTTCCATTTTCTTCCGTCAGCTTTCCAACCGGAATCGTCTTATTGCTTAATAGGTTCGAAACCCGGACTTTAAGGTCGTTTTCGCCGAGATGAATATGCCCATCAAGTTCAATTTCAAATGGCGTAAATCCGCCCTGATGATAACCGACTTGCTTGCCGTTCACATAAACCGTTGCTTCGTGAGTAACCGAGCCAAACCGCAAAACATTGCGTTGCGCCAGTTGCATTTTTGAAACATTAAACGTTGTTTGATACCAAAAATAGCCGTCATGATTACGAATTTGGTGATCGATCACCTGATCATTAAACGATGCCGGCACAGCCATCGTGATCGGGTTCGACAACGGTTGGGCGGGATCGATCGGCTGATCTTCAACCTTGAAATTCCAAAAGCCATCAAGACTGGTTACCATCCGGCATTCATTTGATTCTGGATAAAGCATTCAAAAACCTTCTTTATTAATAAGATACTTCCATTGTAAAATAAAGCGGTTTCAAAGTTAATTTTTTAAATGCATAATTTAGTCAAAAATCTTCGTTTGAAAAATAAAAGTACTTTTTAAGTTGGTATGAAAATGTTAATTAAGCCCTTTTTTCTTATACAGCAAGGTTCTACGGCTCTTCTCGTCAATCAACTCAATCTTCAATATTGCATATCTTTTTTGGCCAGCTTCATACTTTGTCGTCTCGTTAAAAAATAAAGAATTACATACAAGATTATCTTTGACATTTTTATCGCAAACAAAAAAGATATATCCATTTTGGTTGTTTAATTCAAAATTAATTAAATAATCCCAGTTAATTTTCGTTCTAGCACCTGTGTGTTTATTAGAATGAAAGTGGACTTTGATGGTTTCATCATTAAAGATATCCATCATTCTACTTAAAATTTCCAAACGATCAGATATTTGAGAATAAAAATTACTATTTTCAATAATTCGAATACTTTTATCGCTCAATTTTAAGCTGTTAATTTCTTTTTTGATTTTGCGTCTCGTTTTATTATTTAAATCATTTAATTTATGAATGCCAAACAAATGAGGAAAGGAGTAACAATCAAATTTTATTTGTTTAATTGTTAACTTTCCCTTGTAACCTAACGTTAAAATAAAGGTATAATTAATTAATTTTTTACATGATTTGATACATTGTTTTAGCACAATAAATACCTGCAATTCGATTTTAAGTAAAAAAAATAAATGTTTTCCTCGACTACCGGATGACATTTAAAACCGACATAGTGCCATAATAAAAACGTAATATAATTAAATATATTAGTCGAGTCGAATTTATTATGATAACACACAATAGACACTCTAGTTGCCTATAAAGAGCTTTAACTCTTCACCTAGATACTATCATGTTGGATTTTTTTAGTAAAGCAGAAAATAATAGTTTTTACGCTATTATTTTACAATCTGCATCCAAATAATAATTTGTTTTCTGTAAATAAAAAACGCTGTGATTCAAATCACAGCGTTTCTTTTATTTCTTCTTTTCATACCGCCAGCACAGCACTAAAATTGCCCAGGTGATCAAAGTTACAATGATTCCAAGGGTTAATAGCGGTGGCCAGAACGACAAGGTTACATGGTGCCGTCCCGGAGTCATTGGAATTGCTAAGAACGTTCCAAAGGCTTCCCGCGGTTTAACTTTTTGCCCATCAACCTTGGCGCTCCACCCTTTGTTAAATGGAATCGTGGTCATCATCACGTCTTTATCATGCGGAATATCAATGTCGCCTCGTAATTGCAACCGGCCATTATGGGTCAGGTTCCATTGATTATTCATCACAGAATAGATCGTCTTTTCAAATGCTGAAAGGTTAAATTTATAAACCTCAAGATCGTTCAAATAGATCGTCTTGCCGTTATTTGGATTAATATCAATCGTAACATCTTGTCCAGGAGTGTTGGCTGAAACGTTAAATAACGTTGGTTGCGAGCCATTCCCCATTCCTGGCATACTATTGCCGTTGATCGTAATCGATGAGTTCCAAACAATTCCAGTTGTTAACTGAATGTAATATGGTTCAGCGCCGACATTTTTCAGCTGAATCTCATAAGTTGATGGTTGGTTCGGATCAGTGGTGATCAAATTACCGTTAGCTCCACCATCTAATGTGCAGTTAGTCATCTTAGTATGATAGCCAACCTTATCAAAGTATTGCCGATGAGTTCCCGCAATCGTGTTCAACAGATAGCTTTGGTTATCCGCCGTAAAATCACTTGATGGGAAATTATTCTTCGATGACAAAACATCCTTTGTGGTTGCAAACCCGACTGATAATGCCAACGGATTCTGATAAATCGTTACCCCATTGATTCGTTTGACCGGACCATAGAACGAAATATCCGGCCGGTATGAGGTTGCCGGTGTAACCCAGTTGTTATTTTTAACTAAGTTATCAAACTGATCGGTTGGTGCAAGGAAGTACTTAGCTCCCATGACTGAGTCGGTCAGTAACGTTCCTTCCATGTAATTTTCCTTTCCAAGGTAGTTCGGCTGTCCCATTGAATTCATGAAACTTGTAACTGCCGCATTTTGCGTTGAAGTAAATCCTGACAATCCGCGATATCCAGCATTCAGCGAATCATTTTCACTGCGTTGGAAAGTCTTGCCGATCCGGTAGAACGTATGCTCGTTATCCTGATTATTGATCCATGCAATATCACGGTCGAGGTTGGCTACAAAATTCGTATAGCTAACTTCGTTGGCGCCCGGAATATTCTTAATCGTTTGATAACCATTCATTCCGCATTCAGCCGCAATCAAAACAAGCATCAAACCTGAAGCCAGCATCTGCAAGTTAAACTTCTTGATTCGCTTATTCCAGCCCATTAACATCCAGGTCATAATTCCAAAAATTACGATCCAGAATACTAAGGTTGCAATCGCATTCGGAACCGTCAAGAAGTTGAACTTCTTCCGATTAATAAAGATAACAATCCAGCAAATCACTGGAATGATAAACGTAATTGCTAGCTGATAAATTTTCGGCTTTCTAATCTTCGCGAATCCTCGCAAAGCAAGTAAAATCATCCACGTACTTACTAAGTAACTAAACCGGTATGGATAATATACCGGATATTGGAAAGCATGCCATACCAAGTCAAGCGGTTGCCAGCACATTGCAAAGAACATGAAGACACAGACTAACCCTGCCGTGATTTTTTCTCTCCACGGAATCTTCTTTGCTAAGAAGTACAAAATAAAACCGCCGATAATCAAGGCGCCAACAAACAGATTAGGAAAACCGTTTTGAATTTGATTATCATTGACCGTTCCAATCATGAATTTGCTGAACATCTTCCATGGTTGATATTCAATCACGGATTGAATCGTTTGTTGGGTATAAACCCCTTTACTCTTGGTAATATCAAAATAGGTTGGTAAAAGCAGAAAGGCAACGGATCCGGCCGCTAAAATCGAACTGATACTGAACCGGGCTGCTTTCTTTCCAAGCGTTTTCCAGTTTTGCCACTTGCGAACAGCTGTCCAAATGAAATACAAAACTACAAAAATGCAGACCATGTATCCCATATAGAAGTTAATAAACAGCGTTAATGCTAAGAAAATCGTATAGTAAAATGACCGGTCTTCATCAAAAATCTTTTCAATTCCGTATAAAATGAACGGTAAAAGAACTAAAACGTCAAGCCACATGATGTTAAATTCATTAGCTAAAATCCAGCCCATCAAAGCGTAGCAAACCGTTGCAGCCGGAATCCATTTTTGATCTGTCCAGTGCATCTTTTCTAAGCAATAGCCAAGCGCTAAGCCGGCACACCCGTATTTGATCAGCGTCATTATCATTATTCCAACCGGCAGCATGCTCTTCGGGAAGAATAGCAAAATCAAGTTAAATGGACTCAATAAATAATAGGCCCATAATCCTAATGTTTCGCCACCAATTCCATTTGTAAATGAATACAATAACTGGCTTGGATGATGCAACAGTGTATCCTTATAAAACGCAAAAAAGTCAACGTATTGTTCCCCCATGTCATACGTTAACAATGAAAGCTTGCCAAAGGGATACACATGCAATATTGCATAGATAATCGCCATAATGATCAAAGGTAATCCGAAGTACAAAGTCCGGCGAATAACCATTTCGCGTTTTTCTTTACTTATTTTCTTCATCGAAATACCTCTCTCTTATTTATTTTTCTCACAATCATATGGTAATTATAAACCAGTCTCTTATTACTACCAAACCTTTACCTTTAAAAAAACTCCCATGTTTAGTTATAAACTTATAAATAAACCATAAGATGTCCATTAAACCAATCAATTAACATACCGATAATTCAGGTAGGAATATTTTATAAAGCCACTAATTAAAACATCTTACCCATCAATCTTTATAAATTATAATTTGTTGTTCAGAAGTTAAAAATTTAACCTAATATTTTATATTGTCTAACCATTTAAAAGGGTATATATTATTGGATGGAGGGGGGTAACCCCCTTATTTCTAACAATTTAACTTACTCACAGCTCCAAGTTCCCCGCTTGGAGTTTTCCATTTTAGAACCAACACTTACAGTACTCAAAAAAGCCTTAAGGCCAACTTTTCATTTGACCTTAAGACTTTTACTTTTATGAACTAATTTTTCTTCTTTTCAAAAATTATAATTCCCGAAACAATCAACAGGGCTCCGAGAACTGCGACAGCTGATAGTGCTTCTTCACCCGTTTGCGGCATTTTGCCTTGGTGTTTGTTACTACCTGCTGTCTTGCTACTTTCTTTTGTAAAACTCTTACTTGTCTGTTGGCGCGAGTTTGAAATATATTTTACAGGTTGTTTGTGATTTGAAATTGACTTACTGCTTAAGCTCTTTGAATTTGATGTACCCTTGCTGCTTGAACCGCTTAAACTCTTTGAACTTGATGAGCTCTTGCTACTTAAACTGCTTAAACTCTTTGAGCTTGATGTACTCTTGCTGCTTGAGCTACTTAAACCCTTTGAGCTCGATGAGCTCTTACTACTTGAGCTACTCAAACTCTTTGAGCTTGATAAACTCTTGCTGCTTGAAGTTTCAATTGTATCTGGAACTGAAATCTTTACAGTCGTCTTCGTATCTGGAACGTTTACCAGGTATAACTTATTATTGATATGATATCCCTTGGGTGCAACGATTTCCTTTAAATAGTAATCACCAGCATCCAATCCCGTGAAGTGTGCGATTCCGTCAGCACCTGTTGTAGCTTCTCCAACTGACTCATGTCCTTTTGTAAATAAGGCAAACTTAGCCCCTGCAAGAGGCTTATTAGTATTGGCGTCCACTTTCATTACATTAATTCCACCTTGCTTATAGGTAACATCGCCCTTAAGCGTTCCTGGCAGCGTTGCTGAATCCGTTCCGGTTTGAGTCAAATTAGCAGCTGAAATCGTTGCTTTATTCGAATATTGACTCTCATTCGTATTGGTAATCTTGGCTTCATAAGAAACATGGATTGCCAGATTAGTACTTGGAAGACTAATCTTCATTTCAGACCCATTAGTTGTGACCTGTGGGTTGGGGGCGTCAATTGCACCTGTAAATGCCCCGTTAACGTAATATCCTTCCTGAACTTTAACTGAGCCTGGGACCAATTCCATTCCCGGTCCCATGTTATCGGTAATAACAGGATTAGTTAGGTTCGCATTATGGATATTAGCTACAATATCCCAATGAATAATATCGGGATTTGTTTTATCAAACCAACCGACCTTGTTGATAGCCGTGGCCAACGCGCCTGGATTATTATCTCCACTTGGAGTATTACCGGAGCCTTGTCCTGGAACATTGGAGTTATTGGTTGTTGTCGTTGTTGTTCCAATCGTTCCAATGCTAAGACTGATTGTTCGACTTAACTTTCCATGGAGATCGTTATTAAATGTAATAACACCAGTATGTGAACCGGCCTGAATAGATGCGGTTCCTGCAATATTACCGTTCTGATCATATACATTGCAACTCTGGTCAGTTGCAATCTGGACATTATTAGGTACAGTAAAAATGGCTGTGTCTCCATTATTAATTTGAGTTGAATCTGGGATACTTCCTTGATACTTAACCGTGTACGCACGGAATTTACTCAAATCGTTTTGACCCGTAACAATCTTTCCTGTATCGTCGGTAACAATTGCGCTACCAGCATCTAATCCGCTAATGTTGACAGTACTAGCACCTACCCCCCCCATCGAGGTAATAAGGGCTGTAATAAGCATCAGCCCTGTCAAAAACAGGGCACCAAATTTATGTATTTTTTTCATACACTTCACTCCTTAATATATAAACGACTACATTAGGGGATTATGAGAAAAAAACTTTTCATAAATATAAAGTAATTGCAAAGAAAACATTAAGATTTTTCAATCCAAAAATACCCTGTTATCACTTTCAATAATAATAAATAAAAAAGCTTCATCTCCGTCACAAGATAAAGCTTCTAACTTCCAGTATCTATCTTATTCTGTTTGAATCGTTGATGGTTTCAATCCTAATGATTTCCGAATAATGTCAGAAATGTGTTGCCGTTCTTGAACAGAAACAACCTGGAAATCAATCCCATCAAGGGTTTGATTTGATCCTTGAGCGTATGTGCTTTCAACATTCTTTGATGTTCCACGATATGAGAATGCAAGTTTCTTCATATCGCTTAACGTTAAGTCAGTCTTAACTTGAGCAGAAATCAAATCAAGGAAGTCTTTATTCAATACTGTTGATGGTGAGATTGACTTCTTCATCAATGCGGTAATTACTAGACGTTGACGTTCTTGCCGACCATAATCACCCATTGGATCTTGGTGCCGCATCCGGGCGAAATTCAAGGCAGTCTTCCCATTCATGTGTTCTGCTTGACCCTTGGTAAAGCTTGAGCCACCATAACTAAAGGTCAATGGTGAAGTTACGGTTACTCCGCCAACATCGTTAATGGCTTTTTCAAGACCACCCATATTAATCAAAATATAGTAGTCAATTGGAATATTAAAGTGGTTTTCAACCGTCTTGATGGCTTCCTTTACGCCACCATATGTATAAGCTGAGTTAATCTTGGCTGGTGAATACTGTGGGAAGTCAGGGAAGTTAACTTCCATATCACGCGGAATACTTACCAACGTTGTTTGATGCTTTTTCGGATTTAAAGTCATAATCATCATCGTATCTGTCCGACCCTTATAACTTCGGCCTAAAGCACCCGTATCAGTCCCAAGAATTAAAATTGAAACGGGCTTCTTTTGAGCAAGCAACGACGAAGCATTCCGTGAATCACTTGTGCCTGCTTTTTGATACATTTTACTAGTAGTTCCCTTTAAATTATTAAACGCCATCAAAGCGAATACGCCGGTTAAAATAATTAGGACTGCTAAAATTCCTAAAACGACATTTCTTACAATGTGTTTTTTCTTTTTCGGCACTCGATGGTGACTTTGTACCCGTGATAGTTTTTCATCATTATTCATATGACTAGCCTCTTTCGCTTATTTATATAAAACAGAAAATAGCTTTATATCTCATCCTTTCAGATAATGCTACTTTACACAATAAACCCCTTTACGGTTTTTCCCCGTAAATAAGGTATCCCCAGAAGACCTCTTCATTTTAACATATAAAAAATTTTCTAGGAAATGCACCTATTATATATATCTTCCATATCTTTGGTGCATTTAACAATATCGAAGTTGTCGTACTTTTGGAAATCAACCGTTCGTTGTGGCTTTTTTTTCCTATCTCCTAAGATCCGCCTTACCCAATCTTCCATATTCCGCTTACTTAGAACTGTTAAATTATTGCTTATTTTTACTTCCTCTAATGTTCCTTCCTTGGATGTATATACCTTTAACCCGTTAATTTCTGCCTCAACAATTGAAGCACCCAATCCTTCATGTTTTGTCGGTAACACATACGCATCTAAGGCACTTAAATATTTTTCAGGTTCCCTTACATTCCCCGTAAAGATTATTTTATCTTTATGGTCTTGTTGCATGATGCTTTTTTTATATTTACCTTCCCCGACAAAAATACATCTGATGCCATCAACTTTTATAAGTCTTTTAAATATCTCATTGGTATATAGTGGGTCCTTCTGGTCGTCCATCCGTGCAATACACCCTACCAAATACTCATTAGATTTTACCCCAAGTTTATTTCTAATGTCATCACGGTCTTTCTCTGAAAAAGTAAATTTTTCAGTATCAAATCCAAAAACCAATTTAACATCACTATTTTTAGTAAACATAAACTGGGCTGCCTTCTTGCTAACGGCGCATTTCACATCAATATTATTGTTAAAACCTTTTTTTAGTAGTTTATGAACTAGTAGCTTCTTTCCAAGCTGCTTAGAACTATGCGAATGGACAACCACCTTTTTCCCCAGCTGCTTTGCCCACTTGGCTTCAAAATAGGAGAAGGCATATGAAGAATGAATATGAATAATATTATAATTCTTCATTAATTTCACTAGCTCTTTTTTATACTTAAAAATATGTTTAGCCTTCGGAAGTAAGTGATAAACTCTTCCACCCATCTTTTGGATCTCTGCTTCAAAATAATTTTCTTCTGGTGAATGAACCACAAAATCAAACTGATAGCAAGATTTGTCCAAGTTTTCATACATTTCCATCAGGAAGCATTCAATTCCTCCCATATTCATACTTCCGGGTAAAATTTGTAAAATTCTTTCAACCAAAGTCATCAACTCCTTCCCTTAATGATTCCGTGAGCTATTTTTTCTAAAAGCCCCAGTGCATAATCAAAGGCAGCATCTTTATGATAGAAGACTACAAACAGCATATTGTAAAGGAATACACAAAGAATAATATTAATTATTATTTGTAATAATATGTTTGATATATTCCATAAAACAAAGATAGACGTAACCCTAATAATCACAACACTTATTATCGCTGTTACCGTATATTTAATAAATATTTTATAATACTCAAAAACATTTGAATGTAGTCCATATTTATACAAAATTAACGGTTCAATCCATAAATTTAAACACGTCATACTTATGATGGTTCCCAATAATGTTCCTAAAATTCCCAAATGCTTTGCTAAAATTATAGAAAAGCCAACGTTTATAACCGCTTCAATCAACGGCAAGAACCGGTCATACCAGTATATCCCCAATGCATCCCGGTAAGTTAGTACTGGTCTTCTCATTTGATAAATGTAAAAATTCAGAACAATTGCAATTAGAACACTTTCTTTTAAAACAAATCCGCTTCCTACCCATATTTTTATAAACGGATTAAATACCATATATAAGCAACAAGAAACAAACGAAATTAACCAAAAACTAAGGAAGAATATCTTTTCAAAATTGTTTTTTAACTTTCCAGCGGCTTCCGTACCTAGGTTTCCCACACTCGCAATTACTGAATTAAAAATCTGACCAAAGACTATATTTAACGCGTTGGTCACCATCTGATAATTTGAATATTTTCCAACTTCAACAATTCCAGAAAATTTCGAAATAACAATGTTATCAGTTGATGTAACTACAGTCCCGCCAATCTTGTGCAAACTCATTGCATATGTATTTTTGGCAATTAACTTTAACGTTTTGGAATCTAACTTCTTTGCATCCTTTTCTAACAAATACGGATACATTTTATCTGCCTTTTTTGAAATTAAAAAATTCTGAATAAACGTGAAAAGGATCATCACCAAGAGATATACAATATAGTTTCTGTTAATGAGCAATAGCACTCCTTGAATAACACTCATTATTACAAAAGAAACATATGTGTATACCACAGTAATATGTCTATATTGATCTGCAACTATTAGTGATTTTTTATATGAATAAAAATAAGATATTGAACTGTTTACAATAAATAACATAAAAATTAAATCTAGATGCTGAATATTTCCCTTATGTACGAAGAAAGGCAATGTTGGTATAAGTAACATTCCAATAACAAAAACAACAATACCAATTAAAATGTATGCTCTTTTATAGAGTCGCATTAATGCTTTAATCTGCTCGACATCATTTTCAGCCAAAGGTTTATATAAACTATAATTAATCGCCGATCCTATACCTAACTCTGTTAGTGAAAGAGCTGAAACGATACTTGTAAATAAACTATCTATCCCTAAATAGTCCTTTGATAAGGTATGAACAAATATAATCCGTAATATAAAACTAGATAATAACCCAAAAATTTGTCCTACCACAGCATATATAATATTTTTTACTGAATTTTTTGTTCTACTTTCCAATATTATTACCTACTCATAAATATTCTTAACGGGACTGGATAATCATTATAAATCGTTGAATAGTTGAAATAACTCAATTCTCCAGAAAAAATCGTGAATAAGAAGCAAAATACAATTAAAGTTATTCCTAAATAAATTCTTTTGTTTCCGTCTATTATTTTCTTTTCTATTCCATCCGCCAACAGCAAAGAAATAAATTGATAAAAGTAATATGATAGTCTGGCCACGTATACAAAACGTATACCAATAATTGAAAAACAAATTCCGACCATTATTAAGGTTAAGTACTTATTCATATACTCTGGAATCTTACTTTTTGAACTATAGAAAAGACAAATAACAAATAAGTAAAAAATTAAATTTATACATGGTCCCAACACTAACCTTAATTGCACCTTTTGAAAAGTTGCTAAATAAATTGCATATTTTGAAAAAATTGGAATTTTTACTATGAGTTCAATACAAGGAACGATAAAGATTGCTAGCATACAAGTAAGTCCAACCCAATAAGTAAATTTACTAATACTAAATTTAACATTTCGAACGATAATAAAAATTATTCCGACAATAAGGGCCGAAACATGAAATAAACTTGCCAAAAAAGTTAGTACACCAAAACTTAAATATCTTTTTCTTTGTAAAGCAAAATATGCAAAAAACATAATTAGCATTGCCATATATTGTTTTAAGATATTACATGATACGGCAAAAAAGCCCGCTAAGAGCCATATTATAACTGAATAACGTGGATTCATTGAACGCTTTTTAAAAATCATCCATGTCATTAAAACAAAAATTACCGAAGTTACAAAAAATATCGTATACGTCCCACCAATATATTTCTGCACTAAATAACATAATGCTTGAAAAGCGTTTTGATACCTGAATGTTATGACTGCTTTCAGGGAACTAAAATAGTTTAGGACCTCATTGTACAAGACATAGTAAACTTCACCGTCCGATGAGAAGTTACAACTAATTGCAGATACAGTTCCTAATACAATCAGGCTAAGCAGCGCTCCCCGCTTTTTATTTTTCTTAAAAAGATGATTACAAAACAAAAGAAATGCAACAACCATCAAGCACACCAACGTATATTTTAAAGAAAAAACAAACATTCTTGCTACTCGCGGCATAATGCACCTCCAATCTATAATTCAAAAACCGATTTTTCTTTGAATTTTAAACTATATAATTTTTGTAATCTTTTTGTGCTTATCCTAAAATCAGCATTGTTAATTTTAGGAGTATCATTTATACATATAACCTTATGCTTACATTTCTTGATGTCTTTTTCAATACTTTGCAGCTGAGTTAAATCATACTTTTTCCCAAATCGATAACTTCTTGGCTTAAAGTTTCCTAATGCTAATTCCTGATAACGGATTCCATTAATAGATATGTCATTTGTGCTCCGAAATCTATTACGCATTGTCTGTTCTACATAGTCATTATTCTCACTTATAAAATTTTGAAAGCTACTTCTTGTGAATGAAAAAGGAATATGCGGATCTACAAATCGCGTAAATCTTGGCCATGGAAGCAAGCACAGGCTTAGAACGTTCCAATAACCATATTTAACATTAAAATACTTAAAAGGAGCCTTTAAAAGAACGTTTTTCTTATTAAACCTTCTATTGACGGTAATCATATTATTAGCAGTTATGTGATCAAAATCCTCAATTGGCATAATTGCATTTTGGGCAGCAATGTCCTTCGGCAGACCTGTTTGCATATCAAAAAAATCATCTGGCTTTACATAGTCATTTAAAAAGATATCATCATTAAACACCACAAAGTGTTCTGTTAGATCCGAAATATTGTTAATGCTTAACTCAATGACATTCGAATTAAAAGTTGGTAAATACTTTGCTTCAATAATATCTGTATGATCAATTACTCTAATCTTTTCTGAACTTATATCAAGCCAACTAGGGATTTGGTTATCAGTAATTAAATAGATTCTATGCACCCATGACGCATACTTTTCAACTGCTCTAAACCAATACTTAAATATTCCATAATCGCGGAATCTTTCTTTATCCTCTTTTTTCAAAAATCTTTCCTTTTTTGAAATAAGTTGTGGATCACTTCCATCTACCCACGTGACCACAAAATCTATATCAAAACTCATACCATTAATTCTACTTTCTGTTCTAACCCATTAATTCCTTGTAAACATTATTGGTTTTGCTTACCATTTTTTGAATTTCAAAATCTTTTTCGTACAACATACGGGAATTTTCTCCCATTTTTTCTAATAGTTTTGGATTACTAATTACTTTTTCTAAGCAACGCTTTATAGCTTCCTGTGTATTATCAACACAAAAGCCGTTGTCCGCACTTACAATCTCAGGAATTCCGCCAACATTGGAAGCAATAATTGGTTTTCCAAGTGGTAATGCTTCGATTAACGATATCGGTAATCCTTCAAAGTTAGAAATCAGCATTACAATATCTGCATTTTCATAATATTTCGATACATCTTTTACCGTTCCCTCAAAAGAAAAAATTGATTTTTTCTTTTGAGCAAGTTTTTCACATTTTGATTGAAGTTCTCCTTCACCTAAAAAAGTTATGTGTATTTTATCGGAAAGCGAACTTTTATTGATAGTATCAATTAATAGTTCTTGTTTTTTTTGGGGGGAAAACCTAGCTGCCATACAAAGTTCCAGGATATTAGTATTTCGAACTTTTGGAAAATATCCTTTATCCTCAACTCCGTTATAAATAACGATTCCTTTGTCACTTTTTTTAAAACCTTTCAGCTGAGTATTCCATAAATTTTGATCAAACTTTGAAACAAAAATTATTCTATCAGTAAAAGGAACAAGGATTCGCTCCACTATTCTAGCAAAGCGTTCTCTTTTTCTTCCTACTCCCGGGGTAAAAGAACTCCCATGGACCGTAAAAACGACTTTTAAGTTTAATCCAAGCGAAGCAATCCTTCCCAGCGTCCCTGCAACGGTCGAATGTAAATGAACAATATCTGGTTTTGATTGTTTAAGAATTTTTCGTATCTTGCTTATCGTTACTAATACCTTATCTGGCCTTAAATTATTAGTTAGTGTCTCTATTGGATAGACATTAACCTGTGGGAAATTTTTTATAACATCGTCTACCAATCTCCCACATTGACCAACAATCAACTCAACATCATTTTCTCTAGCAACCTGATCTTTAATTAAACTAAATACATGGGACTGTGCGCCTCCCCATGTTCCTTTAGTAATTACATATGCTATTTTCATTATCTTGCTCCATCACCTGTCAAAACAACGCGAATTGTTTCGAGAATAATCTTTAAGTCTTCCTTTAAACTGATATTATCCATGTAGTACTTGTCTAACTTATACTTTTCTTCAGGAGTAACATCGTATCCGCCATGAACTTGGGCATAACCGCTCAATCCAGGAAGAACCCGTAACCGTTGTTCGAAGTCCTTAACTTCTTTACTGAACTTTTCGGTCAATTCAGGCCGTTCTGGACGCGGGCCGATCATACTCATATCACCCTTGATAACGTTCCATAATTGCGGAAGTTCATCGATTCGCGTTTTCCGGATAAACTTTCCGACCTTTGTCACCCGTGAATCGTTCTTTGATGCCCAAACAGCCCCACTGTTCTTTTCAGCATCCGTATACATTGAACGCAACTTGGTTACCTTGAACCGCTTGCCCATTAATCCAACGCGTTCTTGACTGTAAAACATGCTTCCGGGAGTTTCTAACTTAACCAAAATTCCAAAGAGTAATACGATTGGACTAGTTACAACCATTAATCCGCTAGCTGATAAAATATCAAACAACCGTTTAACTGGTAAATAGTCGCTCCTGATTGGTTCTTTAAGTTTATCTTCGTATGAATAGTTGGTTGCAACTTTCTTCGTTGCTTCAACCTTTTTCTTCTTTAATTCTTGACGTTCAACTGGTCGAACCCGGCTAACACGCCGAATACGTGAAATTCCCTTTGGCACACCACTACTTTTCACGATTCTACATTCCTCTTATTTATTGATATATTCCCAATACTTTTTCAAACCAGTTTCAATGTTATAAATCGGTTTGTAACCTAGACCTGCTAACTTACTAATATCAGCATATGAGTACTTGATGTCGCCTTGTCGTGCGGCTTCTTGGTTAATATCAAGTTTCTTGCCCGCGATTTTTTCATATGCTGCAATCATGTCATTAACACTTGTTTTCTTTCCGGCAGCAATGTTATATGTGCCGTGAACTTCAGCTGCTTTATCGCTTCGGGTCAACAGCAGCAATGCATCGATAACATCATCGATGTAGACAAAGTCCCTGACCTGCTCACCATCACCGTAAAGGTTGAATGTCTTTCCTTCTCGAATGCAATCCGTAATAATTGAAATTACTCCTGAATATGGTGAAGATGGATTTTGCTTTGGCCCGAAGATATTGAAGAACCGTACTGCAACGGTTGGAAGATCATATAAGTTGCCATAGTCGATCATGTAACGTTCTGACGCAAACTTATCGATCGCATATGGCGTCAATGGTTTGATTCGCGATAATTCTGTCTTTGGAAGTTGCGGATCGTCACCATAAACCGCTGCTGAAGATGCAAACAAGATCTTCTTTACCGGTAATTTACGCTTCCGAATAACTTCTAACAGGAAAACATTTGCTTCTTGGTTTACCTGGTGGGTTTCATATGGCCGTGCAACTGAATCTGCAACACTGGCAACCCCGGCAAATAAGTAAATGTAGTCAAATTTATTTTTCACTAATAAGTGCTCCATGAATTCCTTATTCGTAATTGATTCTTCGTAGAATGTTACTAAATCTGAATCCGGAATGTTTTCAACTAACCCCATCGATAAATCATCAACGATCGTAACTTTGTCCCCCTGTGCTACTAACCGATCTGCAAGGTTTGATCCTACAAAACCTGCACCTCCTGTGATTAATACATTACTCATGAATATAGTCATCCTCTCATTTTACTTCTTACTCTTAAAAAGTTTGTTCCAAAAACTTTTTTTCTTTGTACGAATTTCTTGAATACCTGGCATCGGAACATCTTCGCCGTTTAAAATTGCCTTGGCATTTTCAGTATATGTAACTGCTTTGTCGCGATCATTATCAACTAATTTTTGATAGGCCGCATTCATTCGGCTTCGTCTTCCCTTATATGCATGAACATCTGAAGAAAACGTTGAGCCAAGATTTGCATCAATAATTTCTTGTGTTAACTGGGTAACTTGTTCGCCAAACGTGTCCAGATAACTGTTCGCTGTCAGTTGCGTCAAACAGCCAGCCTTCACCATGTCGTATAACAATTGGTGATCACGTTGGATTCCTTGATTCCGTTCAGGGTGAACAATTACCGGCGTAATTCCGCGAGCCTGCAGTTCCGGAAAAATATTCCGCATGAAATATTCCGGGACATGCGTATGCGGAAGCTCCAACATAATATAGCGATTATCCGCATCGGCATACAGAATATCATCATGATCGATTGCTTCGATCAAATGTTCCGTTAAGTGAACCTCTTGCCCTGGAAAAACTTTTAACGGAATCTGTTCCCGGTCAAGAATCTGTTGAAACGCCTTTGTCTTCTCAATCACATCTCTTTTATGGTTAACATAGTTACTATCCATATGGTGCGGTGTCAGCAACATGTGCGTTACCCCATCTGCAACTGATTCCCGCGCTAACTCTAAGGATGTTTCTAGGTCTGGTGAACCATCATCAACCCCAGGCAAAATATGTGAGTGCAAATCAACTAATGTCATTATTTTTTACCTCGTTTTTTCGATCCTTTTCTTGAAGAAGAATCGTCGGTGCCATAATAACTGCCACCATAGTAGTTACCATAATATCCGCCGTAGTAGCCGCCTGCTTCTTGAGCAGTAAACCGGTTCATGATAACGCCTAAAATGTTGGCGTTAACCCGTTGAAGAAGTTTAACTGCCCGCATAACGGCATCCTTGGTTGCAATTCCTTGGGGAGTAACCAAGGCAACTCCATCCGCCCGTGCTGCAACGATTTGACCATCAGTAACCGTATCAACTGGCGGGGCATCTAAAATGATGAAGTCATATTTTTCTCTTAAGAAATCCAATAATTGGCTTAACCGTTCTGAACCAAGCAATTCTGCCGGGTTCGGCGGTGTCGGTCCACTTGTTAAAACATCTAGATTTTCAATTTCTGTTTTATCAATCATTTCAGAAACATTAACCGTACTTGCTGAAGACGTAATGATGTTTGATAAGCCATAACGATTTGATACTTTAAAAGTCCGGTGAACTGTTGGCCGCCGTAAATCGGCATCAACTAACAACACCCGTTTCTTTTCTTCCGCCCAGGTAACCGCTAAGTTCGCACTGACCGTTGACTTTCCTTCAGACGGAAGGGCCGACATTACCGCCAAAATCTTGAAGTCTGGATCTAGGAATGAGAATTTCAAGTTCGTCCGAATTGTCCGGTACTGTTCTGAAATTCCAGATTTTGGATCGTCACGGGTAATTAATGCGACCCCATACTTCATACTGTCTTCGTCAAGTTTTGTTTTATTCTTTTTAAACCGATCAAAAAGTCCCATTAACTAAACCCTCCGTTTTCCTGAACCACGTGAAGCAATGTGGCCTGTTGAAATTAACTTCTTAACCTTGCTTGCTGGAATTTCACTAATAATTCCTAATTCATTAAGCCCTAATTCTTCTGTAATGAACGTTTCATCAGAAATCGTGCGATCAAGTCCGTCAAACACAAACGCCAAAACGATCCCTAGAATTATTCCACACAGAGCACCCAAAACGGTATTTACTAAAACTTTAGGGGAAACCGGTCTAGGGTTTTCAACCGCTTTTGATAAAATTGTTACGTTATTAACGTTCATTATCTTGATTACTTTATCTTTAAATACATTTGCAATTGTATTAGCCGCGTCAGCCGCTAGCGCAGGATTATTTGTTTTTACCGTTACTGTAAAGACCTGTGAATTTTGTTGATTGCTAATACTAATCTCTTTCTTTAGCTGACCAGCAGATGTCTGATACCCATCGTTTGCCATCTTCTTACTAACACTATTTAAAATGGTAGGACTTGTAATGATATCTTTATAGGTACTAATCATTTGCACGTCCGCCTGGATTTGTGCCTGGGGAGCATTATCTGCTTGATTGGTATTCATTTTACGATTAACCAGAATATCTGTACTCGAGCTATATTTAGGAGTAACAATGAAAAATGAAATAAATAGCGTTAGAAACGCACAGATCACCGTTGCCCACGCAATTATTTTTTTTCGTTTCCGTAAAACTTTTAAAAATTCTTGTAAATCACTAAACTTTGATGAGTCTTGTTGATTTCTTGATTCATCCATTCAAAATTCCTCCTAAAAATTATTTCAAATCAGCATATGCTTTTTTAACAAGCGAGGTTAAATCATTTTTCCCGTTCGAATCATTGCTCATTAAGACAATCCCTTGCTTGCCATCCTTACTAATTGCAATTGCAGTTCGGTAACCAACAATCTTACCTGAAACGTAATACATATCACCGTCTCTGATTAACCTTCCGCTTGGCTGTTTCCCGATGAAATTCGGGTTATTGCCATATTTTTTGACTAGGAACTGAGTCAATTTTAATAAGTCTTTTGGAGTAGCTACCAACTGATTCTGCCCCATCTGACCATTCATTGCCTTAGCCAATGTTGAGTTATCTGCTAATTGACCATTGCTATAAGGCGCAGCCATCTTACTACCATCAACCTGCGAAGCAAACTTAGTTTCACCCAATTTGGATGGTTTCAAAAACGTATTGGTAATATAATCTTGATAAGACTGATTCGTTACTTGTGAAATGATTCCTTCCAGTAATACATAGTTCACTTCTTGATAATTATATTGACCCGTTGCCCCTAACTCAACGTGGTTAAGATTCCAATTCAATACGTTCATTAATTGATTGTTGGGAATCGAATCATTTGATAATCCTGACGTCATGTCTAATAACGTTTGAACTGTTACTTTATCTGAGGTTGATAATGAATCATAATACTTATTGATTGGCGTTGATAGTTTTAACTTTCCTTGATCAACAAGCTGTAACACTGCAGCTGCAGTCAGCATATTTTCCGTATCGGTTGCTAGATAATATTTATTATGATTCTGTTTGGTACCTTTTCCAACATAGTGAGTACGCGAAATTTTGCCATTTGCTACCGTAGCATAAGAGCCTACGTAACTTTTATCTTTTAACAATTGAGAGATATCTCCCTTTTTAAAAGAACTTGTCTGATCTTTCTCTACCTTAGTTTTAAGTGATGATTTATTTTTCTTTTTTGGCAAACTATCTGTCTTCGAATGTACAATCTGTTGATAAAAAACATGTGCCATACTATTCGTATTATAACGTGCTAAGACACACCCACCAACTCCAAGAAAAACAACAGTTCCTATAATCCAACCGCTCATCTTCTTTGACATATGTAAATTTCACTTTCTATAAAATATAATTAGTACTTCAATAAAATTCCAATATAACCGACAGCATTTTACCATAAACTCAGGTTGGCTTGCCCAAGAAATGGGAAAATTTTAATGTTTTATAAATAATTTCAATAATTATTTTTTCACAGAACAGACTATATCCATCTGCGGCTGTCAATTTTTTGTTTTCAAAATCTTATTGGATTCGTTTATTTCTAATTGCTGTATATAGAAGGTGTAGCAAAGCAACAAAAATAAGCGTAGTAGCAGAAAAGCGAACGAAGCACACAGCAAAGATTCGGAGATTCTCGAACTTCCTCTAGCAGCTCGTTTGTTTTGGACCCCCAATTACGGATATAGCAAAGAGGCTGCGACTTATGTCACAGCCTCTCTAACCACTATTTTTTAATT